>CAMYWU010000131.1 GCA_947302895.1 uncultured Clostridia bacterium
CTTATGAATATAATTATGGGAATTGCAACCGTGCTTGGTTTTGCGCTTGCATTTTTGATTTTCTTTTATCTTCCCGTATTTATCTTCAACAGAATAAATGTTCTTGCAAATAACTCGCTTACAGCCTGGCAGGGAACCTTTGAGGGAATTATCAAAATCATAATCTTTGTTTTATATATGGTTTTGGTTTCCCAGATGAAGGATATAAAAAGAGTTTTCAAATACCACGGCGCTGAGCATAAGTCAATTTGCTGTTATGAAACGGGAATGGAATTAACAGTTGAAAACGTTAAGAAATGTTCACGCTTTCATCCGAGATGCGGAACCTCCTTTATGTTTGTTATGCTGATACTCAGTATTTTTGTTATAACAATTCTTTCGATTTTTGTTCCCGAAGGACTTAAGCAAAACACAGTCCTCTGGACAATTATCAAACTCCCGATGGTTCCGATTATTATGGGAATAGGCTATGAGTTCATCAGATATGCAGGAAAGAACGATAATTTTCTTGTAACAATTCTTTCGGCTCCGGGACTCTGGATGCAGAGAATAACAACCAAGGAACCCGAGGATGATATCATAGAGGTTGGAATTGAAGCGCTCAAAGCAGTTATAACGGATAATAAAGAGGACGACGAGATTAAGTGATAACCTTAAAAACAGCTCTTGAAAGTATAACGAATGCATTTAAAGAACAGACAATTGACGAGGCTGAATTTAAAGCGCTCTGTATTGTCTGCGATGCAGCAGGAATAAAAAACAGCGAGTTTAGGCTTTATTCCGATAGGGAGATAGATGAAAAAGCCCTGTCCCAATCCGTTACAAAAATAATGAGCGGAGAGCCCTTGCAATATGTTCTCGGTAAATGGGATTTTTATGAAAGCGAGTTTTTTGTTGGCGAGGGTGTTTTAATCCCGAGACCCGAAACCGAGGAGCTTGTTGAAACAGCGCTTGAATGCGCAAAGCAGTTTGAAAATCCCGTTATATACGATTTGTGTTCGGGCAGCGGCTGTATCGGGCTGAGCGTTGCAAAGAAGCTTTCATCATCAATTGTTTACTGCGTTGAAAAAAGCGAAGAAGCGTTTAATTATCTTCAGAAAAATTCGCAGGGCATAACGAATGCAAGGCTGATTTTATCCGATATAAACTTTGTCCCCGATATACCAAAGGCGGATATAATTATTTCAAATCCGCCGTATATAAAAAGCGGGGATATAAAAGGTCTTCAAAAGGAGATTTTCTTTGAGCCTCTTATGGCGCTTGACGGCGGGGAGGACGGACTTGATTTCTATAGAATTATCAAGGATAAATACATCAGCCGTCTTAATGAAAACGGAATAATTCTTCTTGAAATCGGCAACGAACAGGGAGGGGATATCAAGTCCCTTTTCGGCAGCGCCGAGATTATTAAGGATATATACGGCAACGACAGAATTGCAAAAATTATAAAGGAATAAAATATATGTTTTCACTTTTTAGTTTTATCAGAAACGGTCAGGTAACAGAAGCGATAATGTTCATCCTTTCGGGATGCTTTGTTGTTTTTGTCTGCTCACCCATACACGAGCTTGCTCACGGCTGGGTTGCATATAAGCTTGGCGATAATACGGCAAAAAATCAGGGCAGACTTACCTTTAATCCCATAGCTCATATTGATGTTATAGGTATGATTATGATTTTGCTTTTCGGATTCGGTTTTGCAAAGCCCGTTCCCGTTAGTATGCGAAATCTTAAAAAGCCCAAAAGAGATATGGCGCTTGTTGCAATTGCAGGCCCCGGCGCTAATATAATTCTGGCATTTATAAGCATTTTTCTTATGTACGCATTAAATGCTGCAATCGGAGCAACCTCTGTGGGAAGAATACTAACTCTGTTTTTCCTCTATTCGGGATATATTAATGTTTCCCTTGCTGCATTCAACCTCATTCCTTTGCCGCCGCTTGACGGCTCAAAGGTTTTGGCAGCGTTTCTGCCGAATAAGGCATATTTCAAATATATGCAGTTTGAAAGATATGCAATGATTGCGCTGCTTGCTTTAATCGCAACCGGAGCGCTTGATAAAATACTTGAAAAAATCGCAGGAGTTTTAATGTATGTGATATCCTTTATCCCTGCATTAATATTTGCTTAAATGGAAGAGTTAACCTATAAAATTGAGGTGTTTGAGGGTCCGATGGATTTGCTTTTGCACCTCATCAGCAAACACAAACTTAATATAAACGATATTCCGATAGTTGAGCTTGTTAATCAGTATCTTGATTACGTTAAGCAGATGGAAGAGGAAAACTTCGAGATTGCAGGCGATTTTCTTGAAATGGCTGCAAGGCTCATATACATAAAAACAGTTTCGCTTCTTCCTCGCCACGAAGAGGCTGAAACTCTGAAGAGAGAATTAACAGGCGAACTGATTGAATATCGTGATTGCAAGCTGATGGCTGAAAAGCTTTCAAAAAGAACCGAGGGCTTTGATCGCTTTGTCCGTGAACCTCAGGGGGGCTGGGTTAATTATGATTACGAGCGCTTCCACGAGGGCGAAGAGCTGCTCAATGCATATATAAACGTTGCAGGAAAGGCTCAGAGGCGTCTTCCGCCTCCGATGGACAGCTTTAAGGTTATTGTTGCAAAACGCTTTGTAAACGTTGCCTCAAAGGTCAGAACGGTTATGCGAAAGCTCTGGAGCGGAAGAAAGGTTAAGTTTTTAAACCTTTTTGAAGGCGCTCAATCTAAAAGCGATTTGGTTGCAACATTTCTTGCAGTTCTTGAGCTTGCAAAAACAAAGAAGATTTCAATCGAAGGGGATATGCAAAACCCCAGCGTTCAGATAATTAAAGAAACAGGCGAGGTGAGCGAAGTTGAATAAAACAGATAATATTATTGCAAAGCTTGAAGCAATGCTTTTTGCATCGGGCGAAGCTATTGAAGCAACCAAGCTCGCCGAGGCTCTTGAAATTGATATAGAAACCGTTGAAAGAATGCTCGGTCATCTTGGCGGTATGTATGACGAAAGAGAATCGGGCTTAATGCTCATAAAGATTGATAATAAATATCAGCTCTGCACAAGGGAGGAGCACAGCGATGAGGTAAGAAAGCTTCTTGAAATAAAGAAGAATACTCCGCTGAGCAACGCCGCATTTGAGGTTCTTGCAATAATCGCCTATAATAAAACAGTAACCCGTGCGTTTATTGAGCAAATCAGAGGTGTTGACTGCTCAGGACCGATTTCTTCGCTTGTTCAGAAGGGCTTGATTGAGGAAAAGGGAAGGCTTGATTTACCCGGCAGACCGCTTATCTACGGAACAACCGACAGATTTCTCAGATGCTTTTCTCTCAACTCTCTTGAAGATTTGCCCGAGCTTCCAAAAACAGAGGATATAGAAAAAATTGCGGGCGATGAATCCCAGACCTCTCTTTTCGATGAAGAAAAGGGCGCAAAGGATGAGGTTGCAACCGCTGATGGCGAAGGGGAGGAATAAATGAAGGTATTTCTGATAATACTTGCAGTTCTGGCACTTATATTTGCAGTTATTCTTTCTCTTTCCGCTGAGTTCACAGTCATTTATGAAAACGGCTGGCACACGAAAATAAGAGTTCTTTTCTTTGAAAAGGATATTGAGCTTAGCAAGCTTCTTTCCTTCGTTTTATTCCCCGAAAAAGCCGCTCAGGACAAGAAGGCTGAAAAGGAAGAAAGCAAGGAAGAAACAGCTAAGGAAACCAAGGCTGAAGAAGCGCAGGAATCTGCTGAAGTCAAGCGTGTTAATAAGGAAAAGAAAAACTATATTCAAAAGATTCTTGATGAAGACGGCATTGTCGGAATTATGCTTTTGATATCAAATTTATTGCAGACTGCAGGAAAAGCAGTAACAACTTTAATTAAGGGTTTGCATATTTACTCATTATATGTTAAAATGATTATCGGAGGCGGCGATGCTGCCGATATCGGAAATAAATACGGCGAGGTTTGCGGAATTTACTATCCGATTAAGGGCTTTATTCTGAATTCGATGAAGGTTGATATGTATGATGATTTTGTTCAGCCCGATTTCATTGCTCCCTCAAGCGAATATGAATTTCAGCTTATTGTGAGTATAAATGTTGCTCTTTTGCTCAGAGTTGTTCTCAGAGCAGGCAAAGTATTTTTGATTAATCTGATTAAGAATAAATAAGTGAGGTAAACTGATATGAAAGAAACTCCTGTTAACAAAATAATGGAAAGCACTCTTGAAAAAATGCGTGAGATGGTTGATGTTTCAACTATTATCGGCGAGCCATTCGCAACCGGCGATACAACTCTTATTCCCGTTTCAAAGGTTTCGTATGGCTTCACCTCGGGCGGAACAGACCTTCCCTCAAAGCAGGGTAACGAGCTCTTCGGCGGCGCAGGCGGCGGCGGTATTTCAATAACTCCTGTTGCCTTCATCGTTATTCAGGACTCAAAGGTTAGAATGATGCAGATTAATAACTACACTTCATCTGCTGACCGTGCTGTTGCAATGATTCCCGAGCTTGTTGATAAGCTTACTGAGCTTATTGCTGCTAAGAAGGATGATGAAAAAGAGGAAACAGCTGAATAAAGCATAATATAACACCGTGAATGTTCCAAAAAACTGGTACGCTCACGGTGTTATTTTGTTGTATGCGATATTAAACCTGCATATTATTATGCTGGTGATTATTTTGGTTAAAAAGCTCTGTGTTTTTCTTTGTCTTTTGCTTTTAAATCCTTATGTTGCGTATGGAAAAAACGAGCCATATATCAGCGCTGCAAGCGCAATTGTTATTGATGCTTATTAGGGCGA
>CAMYWU010000132.1 GCA_947302895.1 uncultured Clostridia bacterium
TTTGGCGCAGAAGCGCCAAAGCTCGACGCCAAAACAGTCCGGTGGACTGTTTTGGAATATCCCAGATACTTTTGGTCGTTGATGTACCCCATAAGTTAAAGTGGGGTGCGTTTGCTCTTAAGCCTCGTCCGAAATGCATTCATCAAGCGCCTTGATAATTGCTTCTTTATCCATCTTTCTGCCGATGAAAACAAGTTTATTAACTCTGTCGCCGTAAACTGGGTGCCATGCAGCCGCAATATCGGGATTCATATCAAGAATTTGTTTCTTATCCTTTTCGGGGAATGCGGCAATCCAAAGTCCGTCATCTGTTGCTGTCTTCTGTTTTCCGCTCTGCTCAAAGATATATGCGGTATCGGGGTCCTCTGAAATCCAGAAAAGTCCCTTTGCCCTGATTACCTCTTTTGGCCACTTTGCAAAAACAAAGCGCTCAAACTTGTTCTTTTCAAAGGGCTTAACATTCTGATAAACAAAGGTTGCAATTCCGTATTCCTCTGCCTCGCCCTCTTCATGATGATGGTGGTGATGGTGGTGATGGGAGTGATGCTCGTGTTCATCGTCGTGGTCGTGGTGATGTTCGTGCTCGTGATGGTCGTGTTCATCTTCATCATGGTCATGATGATTCTCGTGGTGTTCATGCTCCTCGTGTTCATCATGCTCATCATGGTGGGTTTCGGAGTTTTCGCCCTCCTGCTCCATTGCCTGAATCCAGCCTGCGCTTTCAAGAATTTTCTCATAATCAAAGCGGCCTGTTGAAAGAATGTCGGCAACGTCAACCTTGCCAAAGGTTGTTTCAATAATCTTTGCCTTTGGCTGAAGCGCTTTAATTACATCAAGAACATCAGCCTTTTCCTTATCTGTAACCTCGTCAATTTTATTGAGAACAATGGTTGTGCAGTATTCAATCTGCTGGATGAGAAGGTTTTCAATATCCTCTTCATCAAGATTTTCTTTAAGAAGGTCGGAGCCTGAGCCGAATTCATCAGCCATTCTCTTTGCGTCAACAACGGTTGTTATGTTGTCGAGGTATGCAACGCCGGGGAGCTTAACATTTTTATCCGTTCCGTCGAGCATACAGATTGAGCCCGCAATCGGACCCGGCTCACAGATACCCGAAGCCTCGATTAAGATATAGTCAAATTTCTTTGTTTTTGCAAGGTCGATAATCTGGTTCATCAAATCAACCTTGAGCGTGCAGCAAATGCAGCCGTTTGAAAGGGGAACAAGGTCGCCGTCCTTCTGTGTAACATTGCCGCCCTTTGCGATAAGCGAAGCATCAATATTAACCTCGCCGATATCGTTTACGATAACCGCAACCCTATAGCCCTCCTGATTGGCTAAAACATGGTTTAAAACGGTTGTTTTTCCTGCTCCGAGATATCCCGTTAAAAGTGAAACTGGGATTAAATCCTTTTTTCTTAACATAACTTATCCTCCTGCGGTTAAACTTCCTTTATTTTTTCTAATTCTTCATTTGTTATATATCGGCTTTTGCCCTCGCTGAGCTTTTCATCAAGAGGGAGATTGCCGATTTTTATTCTTTTAAGCTCTAAAACCTCAAGCCCGTGTTTTTTAAACATTCGCTTTATCTGGTGATAAATGCCCTGCTTAATAACAATTTTTGCAAGAGTTTTTTCATCGTTCAAAACGGTAAGAGAAGCGGGCATAAGCCTTTCCTCTCCAAGAGTCATTCCGTTTTCAAAGTCTATTATAACCCCGCTGTCAAGGGGCTTGTCCAAAAGCGCAACATAGGTTTTTTCAACATGCTTTTTCGGGCTTAAAATGCTGTGGGCAAATTCGCCGTCGTTGGTTATAAGAACAAAGCCCGTGGTATCCTTATCAAGCCTTCCGGCAGGGAAAAGATTTTTAATCCTCATATCCTTTGGCAGAAGGTCGATAACATTTCTTTCCTTTTCGCCCTCGCTTGCGCAAACAACGCCCTTTGGCTTGTTCATCATAATATAAACAAATTTTTGCGCTGAGAGTATTTTGCCCGAAACAATTACCTCGTCTTCTTCTGAGCATTTAAGCTCGGGGGAGAGCGCAGGCTTTGAATTAATAGTAACCTCGCCCTTTTTAATTAGAGCTTTTGCATCGCTTCGGGATATATTCAGTTTTTCGGATATTGTTTTATCAAGTCGCTGCATCGTTCTTATCCAAACCGATTAAAAAACCGTTTTCAGCAGAGGGATTGCATAAATCAGCGCCGATTAAAACCCCGTTTGAAACAATTAAATCGGCAATAATTTCATCCTCTGAATTATAGTTCGTTATTTTGTAGGTATAAAGCGTTGCGGTTTCGCCCCTGTGTTCCTCAAGGTTAAAGCCCTGCTTTTTTAAAACGGAATTATAGTTGTTGTATACATCGTTAAACTGCTCGGGAATAGTTATTTCCTTTTCACTTTCGCCTTCAAATTTCCAGCCGAGAGAGCTCAGATATTCGCTCCTCTGCTCGCTTGTTGCACAGCTTATCGGAGCAGCGGAGGCGGTCTCAGCCTTTTTGCTGTGGTTTGAAACGAAGGTTAGAACAATAACAATAATTCCCGTTAGCGCAAGAATAATCCCGAAAACTGCCTTTGGCTTAGCCTTGATTGTAAGTACCTTCATATATAAAACTCCTAACCTATTTGCCTCCCTTGCTAAAGGGAGGTGGCAGCAAAGCTGCCGGAGGGATCGTCGCAATAATTACGATCACACTATTAATATATATGAAGGAAAAGCCCGATTATGAAACAAGCTTCTGAAGAATTTTGTTTGCTATCGGACCTGCGGTCTTACTTCCTGAATTTCCGTTTTCAACAACAACAACAAAGGCATAGGGGTTCTTTTCATCATCCATAAAGCCCGTGAACCAGGCAATATTATGGTTTTCATTGCTGTCTATCTGCGCAGTTCCGCTCTTTGCGCAGAGATTAAGCCCCTTATATTTTGAATCGCCGTATTGTTCCTGAACATTATAGCGCATCATCGCCTTTATCTGTGAAGCGGTTTCAGGACTCATCGATTCAGCCTTGTTTGTCGGAAGCGTTATATTCAGCGCCTTGCCTGCCTGGTTTGCAAAATCGTCAACAATGTTGAACGAAACAGCGCTTCCGCCGTTTGCAATTGCGCTTACTATGCGAAGCATTGTTATCGGAGCAATTCTTGTTTCGCCCTGACCAATGCCCGTCCAGCCCAGAAGGTCATCAGCAGCGTTTTCAACGCCAAATTTGCCTTCATAAGAATTAATTGCGCCGCTGATTGTAACCTTTGAGCCGATTCCAAGCTCCTTGGCGGTTGCCGTCAGCTTTTCCTCGCCAAGCTCAATTGCAATCTGGGCAAAGGCGGAGTTACAGCTCTTTGCAAGCGCATCTTTAAAGTTAATCGAGCCGCCGTGGTTTGCATTACATTTGATTTCAACACCCGCATCGGGCTGATATGCACCGTGGCATTCCCAGGTGCGCTCGTAGATATCGGGGATATTTTCAATAGCGCAGATTGCAGTTACAAGCTTAAAGGTTGAACCGGGAACGTAGTGCGCAGAAAGAAGGCGGTTGATATAAACGCCCTCGTAATCCTCGCTTGTTTCAAGGTCATCGGGAACATTATTAACATCATAGGAGGGAGAGGAAACGGCGCATATAATATCGCCCGTTTTATAGTTCACTATGCCTACGGTTCCCTTTCTGCCGTCAAGCGCTTTATATGCGGCGTTGCATATTTCGCTGTCTATTGTCAGCTTCATATCGTTGCCCTTGCCGAAGCGCTTGATATTATAAACTCCAAACATAATGTTGTAGCCCGTAAGCTTTGAATCAAAAACGTTCTGAACGCCTGTTGAAATAAAGTTTTTCGGGTCGCCGACTATATGGAGGGTTGATTTTCTTGTTGTTTTGTTGTCGGAATATACTCTGGCTGAATCCTTTGTCTGAGCGAGAATTTTATCATTCGTATCGTAGATTGTTCCTGCGCCGATAAGCTCGCCGTTTGAATAAAGGTGGCGGTTATAGCGCTTCATTGCCCATTCATCGCCGTGGGAAACAAACGAAACGCTCAGGAAAACAATTCCTGCAACAAAGAGCGCTGAAAGAATCCAGAGGAATATTCCTCTTTTTGTTATCATTTTCATTTCTTCTTTGCACCTCCCAGATAATTATAGGTGCGAACATCAGCCGCCTTGATGAAGGCAAGAACTGCCCAGCAGCTAATCATCGAGGTTCCGCCGAGGGAAACAAAGGGAATTGTAACACCTGTTAGCGGAAGAATATCGGTTATTCCGAAAATGTTAAGCGCACACTGGAAGAGCAGCAGGGTTGCGCCTGCAACTGCTGCAATTGAATAGAAGGTTGAGCGGGAAGCGATTGAATTAACAAGTGCAGAAACCGCTATTGCAACGAAGGAGAGAACAAGGAGTATTCCGAAAATAAATCCCCATTCCTCACAGATAACGCCGAAAATACTATCCGAAACAGGCGCATAAACATAGCGAACATAGCCGTTGCCAATGCCGACTCCGAACAGTCCGCCGCTTGCAATTCCAACTAAAACACGTGTTTGCTGCAAGCCCTGGTCGTAGGGATATTCCCAAACGTGGCGATAAACAGCAAAGCGCCGCATAACATATGATTTATATTTCAAAACAATTGCACCGCCCATAACAGCCGAAGCAACTGCAAGAATAATTGTTTTTATATCGCCCGAATTCATAAAGGCAATAATAAGGAAGGTAACAAAGAAAATCAGCGCCGTTCCGAAATCCTTTATGATAATAAGCGAGCCAACGCAGGCGAGTGAAAAGCCGATGAAGGCG
>CAMYWU010000133.1 GCA_947302895.1 uncultured Clostridia bacterium
CGCTTTTTCTATACCTTTTTTACTTTTCAGTCTCACATCTATTGTAACGCTACACTAAACATAATTCCTCAGCAATCAGTATTGCGTTTTAAATTACGAAATTGCTTTTATCCCTTGCTTTGAATTATACCTTCAATTTCCCTTTGGGTTTGAATTATTTCTTCATAAAACATTCTTGAAGAAACCCTCAGAGCGCCGTTGCCAAGAATAATCAGCTGTTCAAGCGCATCCGAGGTTACAACCCTTACCTTATGGTTTTTAGCAAGCTTGTGGGTAACAGTTTCAATATACATATCAGCCGTTTCGGCTTCTTTTGTATAAACGATATTGATATTGTTTACCTTTTCAACTTCCCTGTTGCCCTTAACCTTATAGGCATCAAAAACAAGGATAACCTCGCATTTTTTATAGCCCTGATAATTGCTTAAAATTTCAACGAGCATATTCCTTGCTCCGTCGATATTGTCCTTTGCAAGCTCACGCAGCTCCTCCCAGGCAAAAATAACGTTATATCCATCAACCAAAAGATATTCCTCGCCGTCATATTTCCCTGTGTCCCTGCGTTTATAGGTTTCGTTTTTTCTGGGGCTTCTTTCGTGAAAAGAGCTAATCTGATTATAGTTTCGGGGAGTAACCTTTCCGAACATTTTTTCATACATTTCCATAAGCTCTTTATCAAGCGCATATGCATCCTTTGGCTTGCCCGGATTTTTCGTATTTACCCTCGGCAAAGCCTCGCTGTTCACGGGCTTCGGAGCGCTCAGAGCACTTTGAAGGTGCATATGGCTTTTAACCTCATCCCACTTAACATTATAGCCTGCACCGTGGGAGCAAAAAACAGAATCGGCGGTGTTTTCAATATCGGAATCAGGATTATATCCCCTTGCTTCAATAACCTCATCAGCATTATGGCAAACATCATAACCGCAGAAGCTACACGCAAGCTTTCCCTCCCCGTGAGTATACTGCATAAGCTCAACGGAATAATCATTCATTGTTGAAACAGGCGCCTTTCCGCAGATAATGGCAGTTGCGCCAACCGTTTCGGGAGTTTCAAACTCGCCGTGCATACGCTGAATATCCGAAAGCGCCCTTCCCACATTCTCCGAAGGAACTTCAAGAGTAAACTCAAAAATCGGCTCTAAAAGAACGCTCTTTGCGCTTCTCAGACCGTGGCGAACCGCCCTGTATGTTGCCTGGCGGAAATCACCGCCCTCGGTATGCTTTTCGTGCGCCCTGCCCGAAGCAAGAATTATTTCCATATCCGTTATCGGGGAGCCTGTTAAAACGCCTATATGTGTTTTCTCATAAAGGTGGGTAAGAATCAGGCGCTGCCAGTTTTTATCAAGCAAATCCTCTTTGCACTCAGTTTTGAATGTCAGTCCGCTGTTTCTCGGCTTCGGCTTTAAAATGAGGTGAACCTCAGCATAATGCCTGAGCGGCTCGAAATGACCGACTCCCTCAACCGCTTCTTCAATCGTTTCCTTATAATTTATGTTTCCGCGCCCGAAATTAACATCCAAATCAAATCTTTCTTTGATTATCGATTTGAGTATTTCAAGCTGAATATCGCCCATGAGCTGAAGCTGAATTTCGCCAAGGCGCTCATCCCATACAACCTTAAGCTGTGGGTCCTCCTCTTCAAGCAGCTTAATATTTTTAAGCGCCGAATTAATATCAACGCCGTCGGGGAGCTCAACCTTATAGGTTAATACGGGTTCAAGAACGGGAAGCGCAGAATCGCCCTCAAAGCCAAGACCGTCGCCCGAGCGGGCAAAGGTTATTCCCGTAACAGCGCAGATTGTTCCTGCGCAAGCTTCATCCTCAGCAGAAAATTTATCGCCCGAATAAATGCGAATCTGATTAACCTTTTCGCCGTTGATATTCTTTTTGCTTTTAAGAACATCCTTAACCTTCAGCGCTCCGCCTGTTATTTTAAGGTGGGTAAGCCTGTTTCCCTTTTCATCCTGGGATATTTTATAAACCTTTGCGCCGAATTCATCGGGGTATTTTTCTTCAAAGGTATAGCTGTTTAATCCGTTTAAAAATTCATCAATGCCCTCAAGCTTAAGCGCCGAGCCCGAAAAGCAGAGAAAAACCTTGCGCTGCTTTATTGCAGAAAGTATTTCCTTTTCGCTGAGGCTTTCATTTTCGGTATAAGAATTTAAAAGCGCTTCATCGCACAGCGCAATATTTTCACAAAGCTCCTCTTTATCATCAGTATATTCAACGCATTTATCGCTCAGCCTTGTTTTGAGCTGATGAAAAACAACGTCTTTATCGAAGCCGTCCAGATCTGTTTTGTTTATAAAAATGAAGCACGGCACTCCGTATTTTTCAAGGAGCTTGAAAAGAGTCAGGGTATGACTCTGAACGCCGTCTGTTCCGCTGATAACAAGAATTGCATAGTCGAGCACCTGGAGAGTTCTTTCCGTTTCTGCGGAAAAATCTACATGCCCCGGTGTGTCAAGCAGGGTAAAGCAGGTATCCTTATAATTCAGCATCGCCTGTTTTGAGAATATGGTTATTCCCCTTGAGCGTTCAAGATAGAAGGTGTCTAAAAACGAATCTCTGTGGTCAACTCTTCCGAGCTTATTTATATTGCCCGAGCAATACAGCATTGCTTCCGAAAGGGTTGTTTTGCCCGAGTCAACGTGCGCCAGTATTCCAACGGTTATTCGCTTCATTTTTTCCACCTCCTTAAAACAATGGATTTAGTATATCATATAAAAAGAAAAAAATAAAACTAAAAGGCCCGGATTGCTCCGGACCTTGACAATTATGTTTTTTTGGGGCAAATCACAGCTTAAAAACCGTCTTAAAGGTTGTTTCGCCGTTATCTGATGAAGCAGTTATTGTTGCGTTATGGCTCAGCGCAATATTCTTTGCAATTGCAAGCCCGAGACCGTAGCGGTTTTCGTTTCTGTTTCTTGATTCATCAGCTCTGTAGAAGCGCTCAAAAATCTTTTCCTCATCGCCCTTCGGAATACCCTCGCCGAGGTTTGAAACAGTTAAAACAACATCCTTTTCCTTTTTGAGATTAACGGTTATTTTCCCGCCGCTTTCACTATGCTTAATAGCGTTGTCAAGCAGGATTGACATAAGCTGCTTGATTTTATATTCATTCATTTCAATCTCAATATCATCTTCAATTGAATCTTCAAGCGCTATTCCCTTTTCAAACATAATTCCTTCAAAGGTTAAAACCGATTTTTCAACCGTTTTTGAAAGATTGCAGAGGGTAAACTCGCTTCTGTCATCAATTGATTCGCTCTTTGCAAGCTCAAGCAAATCGGAAATAAGCTTATTCATTCTGTCCGACTCGCTTTTGATATTTTCAAGCCATTTCTTTTCATCAGGATTGCTCTCAAGCGCCTCGCTGCTTGCCATAATAACTGCAAGCGGAGTTTTAAGCTCATGGGAAGCATCTGTAATAAACTGCTTTTGCTTATCAAAGCTCTCCTGAACAGGCTTGATAATCCAATTAGTGAGCTTTGTTGAAATAAACAATATAAGAAGCTCAATAAGCAGAAGAATGCCGAATGAAATCAAAAGCGTTTTTAAAAGCACCGAATTGGTATTTTCATTGTCAATAATAACCATCGTGCTGTTGTTAACTGAATAGGAATACTTGCAGGTGTAAAGATTGCCAACCTTGCTCTCCCTGCCCTCAGCTAAAATATCGTTTGCAAGCGCTTCAATTTCCTCATCGGTTTTATCATCGCTTGAATGATTAACAATTTCGCTGATTGAATTATCATCGTTTAACAAAACAGTATAAACCGTGTTATCAATATATCTGATGTTTTTAAAATCCTTTTTCTCAAACTGCTCGGGCATCTGGGGAGGTTCATTATTGCCAATGGGTAAATTCTCCCTCTCTCCCATTCGTTCTATCTGGGAAAAATTGCGCACTATTTCAAGGCGCTCGCCGTTATACTGCTGAGCGTTGTATACAACAAAAACACTTGTGGTAAATATTGTTAAAATAAGAAATATAACCCAGAAAACCTTATTTTTAAGTTTATCCATTAACTGTCTCCATTCTGTAGCCCATTCCCCGAACGGCTTTTATATTAACGTTCGAACCAACCGCCTTTAGCTTTCTTCTGATAAATGAAAGATATGCTTCAAGGTTGTTTGATTCAATTTCGTTATCATATCCCCAAACCTTATCGTAAATCTGTTCCTTTGTTAAAATGCGGTCGGGGTTGTTTATGAAATATTCAAGGAGCTGAAATTCTTTATTAATTACATTAATGCTTTCGCCGCTTGAAGTACAGAAAAGCGAGGAGGTGTTGATATTGAGCTGTAAATCGCCGAACTCAATATATTCCTTTTGAACGCTTGCCACGTCCTGGCGCAGCTGAATATTAACCCTTGCAATAAGCTCATCCATATGGAAGGGCTTTGTTAAATAATCGTTTGCGCCGCCGTTGAGCCCCGTAAGCTTATCCTCGAGCATTGATTTTGCAGTGAGCATAATAACCTTTGAGGTTATTCCCTCCTCACGTATCTCGCTGAGAATTTCAAAGCCATTCATCTTCGGGAGCATAACATCAAGGATTATTAAATCATATATTCCGCTTTCGGCGTTGTACAATCCGTCCTCACCGTCGAGCGAAACATCAACCTCATATTTTTCTTTTTTCAGCCTGCTTGCTATCAAATCAGCAAGCTTATATTCATCTTCAACAACAAGTATTCTCATAATAATCACCAAACCTTTTT
>CAMYWU010000134.1 GCA_947302895.1 uncultured Clostridia bacterium
ATTAGTACGTTCGATTGTCATAGACGGCGCTGTTGTTTCGTTTGTATAGTTTATAACGGTATACGGTCTGTATGAAGATGTGCTATAGCTTCTGGAAGCGAACGCACGCCAGTTATAATTTCCGTCTGGCTCTTCACCGCTTATGAAAATCATACCATTATTTGTTCTGCCGTTTGACCACGCTTGCACAATTGTTTTTATATCAAACTTATACCAATATGGGCTGCTGCTATTATCGTTAGAATTACTGTTGATGTTTCTTGTGTTCGAGTGAATTGTGTTGTTATTTGCATCCTTGTATGCTCCGGGCTTATTGCTCCAGTTAATACCTGTTTCAGTCCAAGAGGTTGTTTTTGCAAGATATGCAGTAACATTGGTACTCGTTGTTCTTCCTGTTGTTTCTCTTTCCCATTGATATGCAGAATTGATTGTTGCAGTTTTTTTAATTGCTGACGGAAGAGCGAAATAAGTATAAACTCTTCCGTATCCGTAATCGCTTGCTCTTCCAAAACAGCAAAGCGCCTCATTACCATAATTAGTAGTTGAATGTTTTGAATAAACTCCAGCGTCTCTGCTTTGAGAAAGATTACTTGTAGTTGGGTCAATTGTAACAGGATACTTTGTATTTGCACTTGTGAGCCATTCATCAGGTACAGTAATCGTCATTATGTATGATTGTTCATTCTTGTCTTTAAGACTAAATTCACAATCTACATAATGCTCGTTATATTCACCCTCAACATATTCGTTGTCATAAGCGAAAGGAGCCGCAAAGGTCTGAATGGTTTTGCCTTCTTTATTGACAAGAGAAATCGTACCGTCCTCGTTGAGCTGGGCAGTACAGTTTTCAGTCTTTAATTCAAACTCAAATATGTTTTTGTTGATATTCTGATTAATAACAATTTCATCTTTAATTCCGTTTAGCTGTGGATAAAAGCGAAGTTTTGTTCCATTACCGTAGATGTTTTCATACTGAAAAACTTCAAAATTCTCATCAAGATATTCAGCAACAGCTTCTTCGCCATCAACTTTAATTATGCTCTGCGGAATGATAGAGTAAGAGGCGCCTTCAAATTCAGCCTGAATGCCTTTGTTGTAGTCTTTAGAAAAATTGATACGGTAATTGTTCTGACCGTTCGTAAAATCATAGCCTTCCTTCTTCAGTTCGTAGCTTGCTTTTTCTACGGAAATATCCTTTGTTTTTAAATTGCCTTTATCATCAGTAAAGGAGATTGGTTCTGAAAACAAGTAAACAGTATTTGAGCCATCTTTGTTTTCTAAGTTAATTGTATGGTTGTCAGCAAGCATTGCATCTTCATCAACTGCAACAGCGTTCGTTGTATCAACGATTTCTGCCGCATACGCTGAAAGCATATTACGGATACCAAACCAATCGTGAAGCGGTGAATATCCAACGGTAAAGGTTATGAATGTTCCAAATGCCATTATCAGCGATAGAATAATACATAATGCTTTTTTTGTTATTCGGGGTTTAATAGACTTTTGTTTCATAAATTACTCTCCTTTAATTTTTTTGTTTATACTCTTACATCTCTAAATTAACAATTATTTGAAAAAAATAAACCATTTATACAAAAACGACATATAAAATAACAAAAAATACATAAATAATTAGAAATTTTTTATTCCGTTTAGAAAAAAGGAGATGCATTTCTGCATCTCCAAAATACTAAAAGTTGCTATTAACAAGCGGATAGTGTATACATTTAATGAATAAATAACGAGATTTTTTGTAAAGTCTTTATGCTTTACAAAGTCCAATTGTTAAAAATATCGTTGAAAACTCGGTGGAAAAAGTTAAAAATATACGCTTAGTTGTTAAAAACTCTGTTGAAAAGGTTAAAAATGTAAAGCTTTTAACTTGCTATTAACAGTTTTTTCCACTTTACACTAAAAAATATACAATTTACCAATTTTTTGTCAAACTGCCCACGAACCACGGAGCACGAGCCACGGATCAGGAAAAAAACGGTTGCCCTAAGGCAACCGTTTTTAATTATGTATTATTTCTTAAAGAATGAAACGATATCGTTGAAGGAGTCATCATCGTTTGCTGAGAAGTCTGTTTTAGCAGCTGCAACCTCAGCAGGAGGAGCTACGTCCTTAGTTGCTGTGATTGACTTAATCTCTTTGCCGGGGCCCTCATCACCAAAGCGAGTTGCAATAACGGTGATAATCATTTCGTCCTCAAGCTCCTCATCGAAGTTTGCACCCCAGATGATTTCACAATCAGGATGAACAGCGTTCATAACAACGCTTGATGCTGCATCGATTTCCTCAAGACCGATATCGGTTGAAGCAGTGATGTTAAGAAGAACACCGCGAGCGCCGTTGATAGAAGTCTGAAGAAGGGGTGAAGAAATAGCCTGCTGAGCAGCGATTTCTGCCTTATCCTTGCCCTGTGCTCTGCCAACGCCCATATGAGCATAGCCAGCATCCTTCATAATCTCGGTTACGTCTGCGAAGTCTGAGTTTACAAGACCAGTTGCATTAACAAGGTCGGAAATAGACTGAACACCCTGACGAAGAACGTCGTTTGCAATCTCGAATGCATTGAGGAGTGTGATTTTTTCTTTAGAAATGAACTTAAGGTTCTCGTTAGGAATAACGATGATTGAATCAACGTATTCTGCAAGCTCATCAATACCTTCCTGAGCCTGAGTCATACGGCGCTTGCCCTCAAAAGCAAACGGAGTTGTTACAACGCCAACGGTAAGAACGCCTAAATCTCTTGCGATTTTTGCAACAACAGGAGCAGCGCCTGTTCCTGTTCCGCCGCCCATACCTGCGGTGATAAATACCATTTCGGAACCTGAAATAACGTCTGTTATAGCTTCTCTTGATTCCTCAGCAGCCTTAAGACCAACCTCGGGTCTTGCGCCTGCGCCTCTGCCCTTAGTTGCCTTTTCGCCAATAAGAATCTTCTGTGTTGCTGAAGATTTGTTAAGAGCGGGCTTATCGGAGTTGATTGCAACAAATTCAACATCCTTAACATTACATTTAACCATACGGTCAACAGCGTTTCCGCCGCCTCCGCCAACGCCTATTACTTTAATTGAAACTACTCTGTTGTCATCTGTGTCGATTTCGTATCTTCCCATTTTCATTCTCCTTATATTTATAGATTCCTGGTGAGTCGTTCACCGTGCAAATGTTATTGTAACAATTCTGTAACCAAATTGCAATACTTTTTTACGAAATATTACAAAATTATTTTACAAGTTTTTTTGTTTAATCTGCACATTCTTTGTTAATAAATGCTAAAGGCGCTTTTTTCCTGCAAAAAGCGCCTTTGGGCTGACTATAATTATTAAGAACTATTTCTCTGTAAAATAAATTTGCTTGCCGCTTCCAACGGTTAATTCGCCCTGTGCCTGAGGATTTTGCTCATCAAGCTTCTCTATTGCGGCAAGGGCTGAATAGATTTTGCTTTCAAGATTATCCGTTGTGCCAAGCTTTATGGTTATTCTGCCGTCGTAAACCATATAGTTATTATTGATATCAACCGAATAGATTTCGGTTATCTTATCAAGTTTAAGACTGTTCTTAACCTCAATTAATTCTTCAAGATTCTTTTTAATCTTCTTATTTGTAAACTCAGCCTGCTTTCCTGCCTGAGCCGATTTAAGCGCCGCTTTCTTTATCTGAATTGCGTTTTCAGGCGTTTTGTGGGCATTGACCTCAAGCACCTTGAAATTATCATCAAGAAGCGTATATGTATTATTCTGGTCCTTTATTGCATATACCTTGGGCGTTTCCTTTATATTAACAACAATTGTTGAAGGAAGCTTTCTTTTGATATCGGCTTCATATATATAAGGAAGGTTTTCTTCAAGCTTTTCCTCGGCTGATGAGGTATCCGCAAGGAAGAGGTTTTTATCCTTCTGAATAGGAAGAACAGCGCTTATCTGCTGGGTGGAATAAATCTTATTTCCCTGAATTTTAACCGTTTGTATTTTAAACAAAACAGTTAAGCTTAAAACAATTATAACCGCTGCAATTCCGATAACGAGCGCCGCATACAAAACAATCTTTCTTATGCGCTGCTTTATCTTGCGCTTTTTGTTTTGCTCAATACGCTGCTGCTGGATTGTTTTCGGAGCATTTTTCTTTGATGGCTGCTTTTTTCTTTCAGGCTTATCAGTATCGCTCAGGCGCTGTTCCTTCCTGTAGAGCTTCGGAGGCTCAAGTCCGTAAGCGCCTAAATCGTTTTCAACCTGCTTTGGAGCAGCTTTTTTATCAGAAGTATTAGCTTTCTTTTTCAAGTTGTTTTTTACTTCCTTCTTCATCTTTAATCCTCTTTATCCTTGCCCCTATTGATGAGAGGCTTTCTTCAATGCTTTCATATCCCCTGTCGATATGTTCAATATTCTTAATAACAGAAACTCCCTGAGCTGCAAGCGCTTCAATAACAATTGCCGCTCCGCCTCTTAAATCTGTGCAGGAGGCTTCTGCACCGTATAGCTCCTTAACTCCGTTGACTATTGCAACCCTTGAATCAAGAGCCGTTATATCTGCGCCAAAGCGTTCAAGCTGGGATATATGCTTAAAACGGTTTTCAAAAATGTTTTCCTTTATTATTGAGCTTCCGCTTGCAACTGTTAACGCCGCCATAAGGGGCGCCTGGGAATCCGTCGGAAAGCCCGGGAAAGCTCCTGTTTCGGTTTTCTTAACTCTTCTTAGCTTCCTTGGCGGTTTTAT
>CAMYWU010000135.1 GCA_947302895.1 uncultured Clostridia bacterium
TCAACACTTCTTTTATTTTTACTTACTTGGTCTCACATCATTGACAAATGTACATAATTTAAAAAATTACATTCACAAATCACGAGCCACGGACCACGGACCATGAAAAAAAGCTCCGCCGAAGCGGAGCTTTTTGAAAATCGTTTATGCTTTTTTCTTTCCTGTGATCGCCTTGATAACAAAGAGTGTTACAACCATAAGAACCATTGAAATCGGAAGCACAATCCAGGGATTCTGAATGAAGCCTGCAAGGATGTAACTTACGAAGGATACGCCTGCAACTGTGAGCGCATACGGAAGCTGTGTTGAAACGTGGTTAACGTGGTTACACTGAGCGCCAGCAGAAGCCATAATGGTTGTATCGGAAATCGGTGAGCAGTGGTCGCCGCAAACTGCGCCAGCCATACAAGCCGAAACTGCGATAATTGTTATCTTGCTGTCCGTTCCCGAGAATACGGAAAGAACAATCGGGATAAGGATACCAAAGGTTCCCCATGATGTTCCTGTTGCAAATGAAAGACCAACTGCAATAAGGAAGATGATTGCAGGAAGCATCATCTGGAGTCCTGCTGCAGAGCCTTCGATAAGCTGGGAAATGAATATCTTTGCGCCGAGAGAATCGGTCATAGCCTTTAAGGTCCATGCGCAGCAAAGAATGAGAATAGCAGGAGTCATTGCGTTAAAGCCCTCGGGAATTGCGCCCATGCAATCCTTGAACTTAATAACTCTTCTGCACATAAAGTAGATAACAGCAAAAATAATTGTTACGAATGAGCCGTATACAAGACCAACGGAAGCATCGCTGTTTGAGAATGCGCCAACGAAATCCTTATAGCAATCCTCGCCCTCGGTGAAGAAGCCGCCCGTGTATACCAAGCCGATAATGCAGGCAACTATGAGGAATAAAACAGGAATAATTAGGTCGAATACCTTTCCCTTCGGGTTTGCCTTTTCCTCTGCCTTTTCGCTGAGCTCGTTCATCTTTTCAACAGCTGCACCCTTCTGAGCTGCTGCTTCAAACTTCTTCATCGGACCGTAGTCGAACTTTGCAAGAGAAATTGTTATCATCATAACAATTGTTAAAATTGCGTAGAAGTTATAGGGAATTGCAGAAACAAAGAGGCTCATTCCGCTTTCTGCGCCTGCGCCCTTTGCAAAGCCTGCAACTGCTGCTGCCCAGGATGAAATGGGAGCAATAATACAAACAGGAGCTGCTGTTGCATCAATAAGATAAGAAAGCTTTTCACGGGAAATATTCTTCTTATCAGTAACAGGACGCATAACAGAGCCAACTGTTAAGCAGTTAAAATAGTCGTCTACGAAGATAAGTACGCCAAGCGCAATTGTTGCAAGCTGAGCGCCTATTCTTGTTTTAATATGCTTTGAGGTCCATTCGCCGAATGCGGCAGAACCGCCCGTTTTGTTCATCATGGCAACAAGTGCGCCAAGAAGAACAAGGAAAATAATAATACCGATATTCCATGAATCTGTGATTGAATCAATAAATCCATCCTTGAATACGTGAACTATTGTTCCTTCAAAGCTGCCGCCCGAATAGATAATACCGCCTGCAAGAATGCCAAGGAAAAGAGATGAATAAACCTCTTTTGTGATTAAAGCAAGAAGAATTGCGATAATCGGAGGCACAAGCGCCCAGAAGGTTGCATACTTCTTGATTGATTCACGAACCTTTGAAAGAGCTGTCTGAATATTGCTCTCAAAGTTTTCATCGCTTGTAACATTGTCTGCATAGGCATCAACGTATTCTGCTGCGCCCTCATCTGTTGAAAGGTCGTATTCAGCAACCTCGCCGTCCACATCAACGGCAACAACTGCTTCGGAAGCGCCGATTGTTGTTGTATCGGTTGCAGCCTCGCTGTCGGCAACCGCAACGTCTTCGCCTTCAACCTCGGCAGAATCAACAACCGCAGTATCAGCAACAGTTGTTTCCTCATCGGCAAACACTGCAAATCCCGGAATCAATGTCATACTAAAGAATACAAGCATTATTGCGAGAATAAGCATTGAGCCTATTTTCTTAGTTTTGTTTAACATACTATTCCTCCTAAAAAGTTTGATTTAATAGTTTAGTGTGCTAAATCACTTTGAGATAATAGCATATATAAAAAACAATGTCAATTGTTTAAAGCAATAAACATACACAAAATGCCAATTTTTTCATAAACTATCCTGGAGGGTGATTTCAGTGTTAAGGTTTTATTCACCTGATAATACGGATAAAAGAATGATTTATGCGAAAACCGCTCTTGAAAAAAGCGGATATATCTGCGTTGAAAAAGAGGAAAATGCAAGCTTCATACTGCTCGGAGTTAATCCCGATGAAAAGCTTCTGAGCCTCAAAAAGCCGATTTTTGCGGGCAACGTTAAAGAAGCAAAGGGCATTTTCGATTATACGAAAAACGAGGCTTTTGCGCTGAAAAATGCATATCTAACCGCAGAGGCGGCGCTCTCGCTTGCTATAAAAAGCAGTCCCCTGAGCCTTATTAATTCAAGCGTATTAATATGCGGCTTTGGCAGAATAGGAAAGGCTCTTTTGCGCTATTTGGAGCCGTTTACAAGGGATATAACCATATGCCTTAGAAATGAAAACGCCGCCGCTGCTGCAAAAAGCGAGGGCGCAAGGGTTATAGGATTTAACGAGCTGAAAAACAAAGGCTTATATCATTTTGTTTTCAACACCGTTCCCCACCCCGTTTTTAACGAGGAGGAACTTAAGGCGCTTAAAAAAGGTGCTTTGCTTATTGACCTTGCCTCCTTCCCCGGCGGAGTTGATGAACACTATGCAAAAAAGCTTGATATAAACTACATTTCCGCAAGAGGACTTCCCGGGAAATATTCTCCGCAAAGCGCAGGAGAAATTGTTGCACAAACAGTTATAAACATAATAAATAAGGAGGGCTTATGAAAATCGGATATTGCTTAACAGGCTCATTTTGCACCTTCAGAAAAAGCATTGAATCGCTGAAAGCTCTTGTTGAAGCAGGCTGGGAGGTTACCCCCATAATGAGCGAAAACGCCTATTCAACAGATACACGTTTCGGCGATGCAAAGGATATTCAGGATGAGCTTATAAATATAACTGGAAACAGTATTATTCACACGATAAAGGCGGCTGAGCCAATCGGACCGAAAAAGATGTTTGACGTTTTGTGCGTTGCGCCCTGCACGGGCAACACGCTTGCAAAGCTTGCAAACGGAATAACCGACACAAGCGCAACAATGGCGGTTAAATCCCATATCAGAAACGCACGCCCCGTTGTTATAGGTGTTTCAACAAATGATGCACTCGGAGCAGCGGCAAAGAACATAGGAACACTGATGAATTATAAGAATTATTATTTTGTTCCTCTCGGTATGGACGACTGCATAAACAAGCCGAAATCAATGGTCTGCGATTTCACAAAAATCAAGCATACCATAGAATTAGCGGCGCAGGGAAAAGAAGTTGTGCAAAAGATTATTTAAATTGAGATTTATCGCTGAGGCGATAAATCTCAATTTCGTTTCGCGTTTCGCGTTTCGCGTGGCGCGTTCTTGGTTACTCGCTACGCTCGGACAATAATATAATCGGAGCAAAGCGACCCGACGACTTGCAACGCGTGGCGCGTGGCGCGCAACTAAATTGTGATTTGCGGGGCAACGCCCCGATAAATCACAATTTAATATTGACAATGCCTGACAAAAAATATATATTTGATTTATGCAATTATTATATAGTTGCAAATCGGGTTACAAAAAGGAAGAGGATATTGGAAAAGAACAAGAGAATAATTGATTTAAAAAATGTAACAGTTAGCTACGGCGATAATACTGTTTTGGAAAATTTGAATTTATACATTAATGAAAAAGAGTTTATAACGCTTTTAGGTCCTTCAGGCTGCGGCAAAACAACAACATTGCGTGCAATTGCAGGCTTTATTAAGCCCGACAGCGGCGAGGTTGTTTTTGAAGGAAAGGTTATCAATGATGTTCCCCCTCACAAAAGGAAGGTAAACACCATATTCCAGCGTTATGCTCTTTTTTCTCATTTAAATGTTTATGAAAATATAGCTTTCGGTCCTCAGCTCCAGAAAAAGAGCAAGGCTGAGGTTCGTAAAATTGTTGCAGATATGCTCTCCCTTGTTAATCTCAAGGGCTTTGAGCAGCGCACTATCGACTCCCTTTCGGGCGGTCAGCAGCAGAGAGTTGCAATCGCAAGAGCGCTTGCAAACAATCCGCACGTGCTTCTTCTGGACGAGCCCCTCGGAGCGCTTGATTTAAAGCTTCGCAAGGATATGCAGCGTGAGCTTAAAAATATTCAGCAGGAGCTTGGAATAACCTTTATCTATGTTACCCACGACCAGGAGGAAGCGCTTTCAATGAGCGACACCGTTGTTGTTATGGATAAGGGAAAGATTCAGCAGATAGGAACTCCCGAGGATATATATAACGAGCCCGTCAACGCCTTTGTTGCGGACTTTATCGGCGAGTCAAATATCGTTGATGCAATTATGATTGATGACTACCAGGTAACCTTTGGCGGCGTTCGCTTCAAATGCCTTGACAGCGGCTTTGAAAAGAATGAATTTGTTGAAGCGGTTGTTCGCCCCGAGGATATTAAAATCGTTGAACCCGGCGCTAAGGCTGCGCTTACGGGAACAATAACCTCGGTTACCTTCAAGG
>CAMYWU010000136.1 GCA_947302895.1 uncultured Clostridia bacterium
AACGGCTTACCCTTACGGGTGTTGAATCCCTGAGAAAACGGCGTACCTCGCCAATGCACATAGGAACCGCATATGTTGAAAATTTAACATCCAAACCAAGATTGAAGTTATCAATTGCCTTGATAAGCCCTATAACGCCAACCTGGAATAAATCATCCATATTTTCATTCCTGTTTGCAAAGCGCTGAACAACCGAAAGCACAAGACGAAGGTTGCCCTTTATCAGCTCTTCTCTTGCCTTCATATCACCTGCGTGGGCTTTTTTCAGAAGCTCAAGCTTTTCCTTCTCGCTCAAAACGGTTAACTGGCTTGTGTTAATTCCGCAAATTTCAACCTTGTTATAATACTGCACATAATCATTCCTTCAATTGTTTATGTACAGACAAGTTGCAAGTTTCGAGTTTTGCGTTGTAAGTTTTCGGTTACTCGCTTCGCTCAAACAAATAATTATAATCGGAGCGAAGCGACCCTAAACTCCACTCTCCACCCTCCAAACTAAACAAAGCTCTCTGCCCATATTATGAGCAGAGAGCTTTGTTTTTATAAGTGCTTATTCAATTATTCAGCAGCCTCTTCAACAACTTCGTCCTTTTTCTTTGAAAGAATGATGTTTGTGATGATGCCGAGGATAAGAGCACAAGCAATCTCGGTAAGAGTAACCTTGCCGATGTTGAGAGTCATTCCGCCGATACCGCTGATAAGAATAACTGCAACAACGAAGAGGTTTTTGTTCTGGTCAAGGTCAACCTTCTGAATCATCTTAAGACCGCTTACAGCGATGAAACCGTAAAGAGTTACGCAAACGCCGCCCATAACGCAAGCAGGAATTGTTGAAAGGAAGGTTACGAAAGGACCGAAGAATGAAATAACCATTGCCATAACTGCTGTGCAGAGGATTGTTACGATTGAAGCATTACCTGTGATAGCAACGCATCCAACGCTTTCACCGTATGTTGTGTTGGGGCATCCGCCGAAGAATGCGCCTGCCATTGAACCAACACCGTCGCCAAGAAGTGTTCTGTGGAGACCGGGGTCTTTAAGAAGGTCTTTTTCGATAACTGAAGAAAGGTTCTTGTGGTCTGCGATATGCTCTGCAAATACAAAGAATGCAACAGGAACATATGCAACAGCAATTGATGCAATGTATGAGCCGTTAATCTGTGATAAGCCCTTAGCAGCCTTGATAAAGGTGAAGTCGGGAACTGCGAAGAACTTCATTCCGCTGAATACCGAGAAATCGATAATAACTAAGTCTGCGTTGCCTGTCTTTGTTCCGATAACGGTGAAGATTGCTGCAACTGCATAACCTGCAAGAATACCGATGATGAAGGGGATGAGCTTTGTCATCTTCTTGCCGAATACTGAGCAAATCATAACAACGAAGAGTGTTACAAGAGCGCAGATGAGGCCAATCCAGCCCTGGGTGTTCATGATGTAGCCGCTGCCTTCGTTTCCTGCGAACTTAAGCATATCGCCAACTGCGTTGCCTGCAAGCGAAAGTCCGATGATTGAAACTGTGGGTCCGATAACTACTGCGGGCATAATCTTATCAATCCATTTAACGCCTGCAACCTTAACGATGATTGCAATAACAACGTATACAAGACCTGCAAAGATTGCACCGAGGATGATTCCTGCAAAACCTGCTTCAGCGGAAACAGCGCCTGCAAATGCTGCAAACATTGAACCGAGGAAAGCGAAGGATGAACCAAGGAATACGGGGCTTCTGAATTTAGTGAAAAGAAGGTAAACGATTGTGCCGACGCCTGCACCGAAAAGTGCTGCGGACTGGCTCATTCCGTTTCCTACGATTGCGGGAACAGCAATTGTTGCTGCAAGGATTGCCAAAAGCTGCTGGAAAGCAAAAATTAAGAGTTTTCCAAAACTTGGCTTGTCTTTAATGTCATAAGCTAATTTCATTGTTTTTCCTCCAATAAATTAATTGTGTTTTATATTACAAAAAAACGGAGAACGGAGAATGGATTGCTCCATTCTCTGTTCTCTGCCTTATTTTGTACCGAATATTCTGTCGCCGGCGTCGCCGAGACCGGGAACGATATAGCCGTTTTCATTAAGATGGCTATCGAGTCCTGCGCAATAAATGTCAACATCGGGATGAGCCTTCTGCAAAGCCTCTAATCCCTCGGGAGCGGCAATAATACACATAAATGTTATTTTTCTGGGATTTCTTTTCTTGATCTGACCGATAGCATCAATAGCTGAACCGCCTGTTGCAAGCATCGGGTCAACAACAAAAACATCTCTTCTTTCAATATCCTTTGGTAATTTGCAATAATACTCAACGGGCTGAAGCGTTTCCTCGTCTCTGTAAAGACCAATATGACCAATACGGGCAGCGGGAACCATTTTAACACAGCCGTCAACCATGCCAAGACCTGCACGGAGAATCGGAACAAATGCAAGCTTTCTTCCTGCAATCTGTTTGCAATCGGCAATACCGCAAGGAGTTTCAACCTTGATATCTTCTGTAGGAAGATCTCTTGTTGCCTCAAACATCATAAGCATTGCGATTTCGTCAACAAGGGCACGGAAGTCCATAGTTCTTGTTCTTTTATCACGAAGAATGCTGAGCTTATGCTGGATAAGGGGATGGTCAAAAATTACGACTTTTCTATCCATATTTCTTTCTCCTTTGATAATGTTTTTATCCCGCATATAATAGCAAAACGCTCAAACCTTATCAATAGGAAAAAAAGTATTGTAAACTTTTGTAACAGTTTTGTTTTTCAAACAATATAGTTGTTATAAATAAAAAGAATTTTGGTTAAATTTTTCTTGATTTTTGTATTTCGGTCTGTTATAATTATTCAGCATTCGTAATTAAATGTTTTTAAACAAATGCGAATACGCACGCAGAGCGCTTAAGCCACAGGTTATAAACAGGCTTTTGCCATAGCGTTTTGCGGAGGATTAACCTAAAAGGAGGAAACAATTATGGCAAATGTAGTTTCAATGAAACAGCTTTTAGAAGCAGGCGTTCATTTCGGACACCAGACAAGAAGATGGAACCCCAAAATGGCGGAGTACATCTTCACAGAGAGAAACGGAATCTATATCATCGACCTTCAGAAAACAGTTAAGAAGCTCGACGATGCATATCTTTTCGTTCGTGATCTTGCTGCTGATGGCGGCTCAATCATCTTTGTAGGAACAAAGAAGCAGGCTCAGGAGAGCGTTAAGGAAGAGGCTATCCGTTGCGGAATGCCCTATGTTAACGCAAGATGGCTTGGCGGTATGCTCACAAACTTCAAGACTATCAGAGGCAGAGTTGCTCGTCTTGCACAGCTTAAGAAGATGCAGGAGGACGGCACCTTTGATCTTCTTCCCAAGAAGGAAGTTGCAGGTCTTGAGCTTGAGAAGTATCTCGGCGGTATCACAGAGATGAAGAAAGTTCCCGAGGCAATGTTCATTGTTGACCCGAGAAAAGAGAGAATTGCAGTTGCTGAGGCAATGAAGCTCGGTCTTCCCATCGTTGCTATCGTTGATACAAACTGCGATCCTGATGAGATTGATTACGTTATTCCCGGAAACGACGATGCTATTCGTGCAGTTAAGCTTATTGCAGGCGCAATTGCAAACGCTGTTATCGAAGGCAGAGACGGTGAGGACGCTATCGCTGCTGTAACTGAAGAGGCTGCCCAGGAAGCTGAAGAGGTTGCCCAGGAAGCAGCAGAGGAAGCTGCTGAATAATTAGAATCAGTTAGGGCGGATAATCTCCGCCCTTCAAATAAATTGAGAATTGAGAATTGAGAATTGAAAATTTCGGGTGCTGCGCACTGCAATTATAAATCGGGTGCGGGTGTCCCGCCCATAATTATCCATTCTCCATTCTCCATTTTCAATTAGACTAAAATGGAGGA
The DNA here is from genome assembly GCA_947302895.1 of uncultured Clostridia bacterium. Lineage (GTDB taxonomy): Bacteria > Bacillota > Clostridia > Oscillospirales > Acutalibacteraceae > Eubacterium_R. The sequence goes on from CAMYWU010000136.1 coordinate 3,882, forward strand.
AAATAAAATGGCTAATATTACAGCAAAAGACGTTAAAGAGCTCCGTGAAAAGACCGGCGTTGGTATGATGGAGTGTAAAAAGGCTCTCGTTGAAGCAGATGGCGATATGGATAAGGCTATCGATTTTCTTCGTGAAAGAGGACTTGCAGCAGCTCAGAAGAAGGCATCAAGAATTGCCGCTGAGGGTGTTGTTTATCCTTACTACGACAGCGCTGTAAAGAAGGGCGTTGTTGTTGAGGTTAACTCAGAAACAGACTTCGTTGCTAAGAACGAAAAGTTCATAAGCTTTGTTGAGGGCGTTGCTAAAACCGTTCTTGCAACAAATGCTGCAGATGTTGAAACTCTTTGCAATGAGAAGTTCGACGGAACAGACAGAACTGTAACCGAAACTCTTAACGACCTCGTTCTTTCAATCGGCGAGAACATGAAGGTTCGCCGTTTTGAAAAGATGGACGGTGTTGTTGCAACATATATCCACGCTGGCGGCGCAGTTGGCGTTATGGTTGGCTTTGATGTTTCTGATGAAGCAAAGGCTGACGATGACGAGTTCGTTGCTATGGGCAAGAACGTTGCAATGCAGATTGCAGCTATGAACCCTGCATATCTCGACCAGGCTTCTGTTCCTGCAGAGGTTGTTGAGCACGAGAAGGGCATTCTTGCAGCTCAGATGAAGGAAGATCCTAAGATGGCTTCAAAGCCCGAGGCAGTTCTTGTTAAGATTGCAGAGGGCAAGATGAGCAAGTACTATAAGGAAAACTGCCTTGTTGATCAGGAGTTTGTTAAGGACAGCAA
>CAMYWU010000137.1 GCA_947302895.1 uncultured Clostridia bacterium
AATATAACAAATAAATGCCCCTGCAACTGCGCCTTTTGCATTCGTTCAAAGGGCGACGCAGTCGGCAGCGCAAAAAACCTCTGGTTTGATGAGGAACCGAGCTTTGATGAAATCAAAAAGGCAATTGACGAGTTTGATTTTACAAAAGTTAACAGCGCAGTTTTCTGCGGCTACGGCGAACCCTGCAACGCATTTGAAAACCTTATTAAAACCGCAAAATATCTTAAAGAAATCAATCCCGATATCAAACTCAGAATAAACACAAACGGTCTTTCCGATTTGATTAACGGCAGACCGACTGCAAAGGAGCTTTGCGAGAATATTGATATTATTTCAGTTTCTCTGAATATGCCCGATTCTGAGCAGTTTGATAAGATAACAAGGAATGAATACCCAGGCATAGCCTTTGATGCAATGCTTAAATTCACAAAGGAATGCGTTCAGCAGGGAAATGAAGTTCATATGAGCGTTGTTGATGTTATCGGTGAAGAAAACATTGAAAAATCACGCAGAATTTGCGAAGAGCTCGGCGCAAAATTTATTCTTCGCAGCTTTGCAAGAGGAAGATAATAGACAAAAGTGTTTACATAGGGGTCTTACCCCTGTGTAAACACTTTTTTAAAAATCCTATTGACATTGTAGGAAATAAAGTATATATTATATGCGAAAAACCTATAATGTTAATAGGAAATAGAAAAGCAGGTGAGAAAATGACTGTTTATGTTGATAATGCGGCAACAACTAAGCTTAGCGATACAGCCTTTAAGGCTATGGCTCCTTTTATGCAGGAGATATACGGAAATCCTTCATCGCTCCACCATATCGGTCAGGAGGCTAAGGAATATCTTGAGGATGCAAGAGAGCGTGTTGCAAACTGCATCGGAGCGCTTCCAAGCGAGATTTATTTCACTTCGGGCGGCAGCGAGGCTGATAATCAGGCAATATTAACCGCAGCTCATAACGGCGCACTCAAGGGAAAGAAACACATTATTTCTTCTAAATTCGAGCACCACGCAGTTTTGCATACACTTGATAAGCTCAAGAAAGAGGGCTTCGAGATAACCCTTCTTGATGTATACAGCGACGGTATTGTCAGAGCAGAGGATTTAAAGAATGCAATCCGTGAGGATACAGCCCTTGTTACAATAATGACAGCTAATAATGAGGTTGGAACAATTCAACCGATTAAGGAGCTTTCCGAGGTTTGCAAGGAGAGTGGAGTTATCTTCCATACGGACGCTGTTCAGGCTGTTGGGCATATCCCTGTTAATGTAAAGGATTTGGGAGTTGATATGCTTTCCGTTTCCGCTCATAAGTTCCACGGACCCAAGGGCGTTGGCATTCTCTATTGCAGAAAGGGAATCATCCTTCAGAATCTTATTAACGGCGGCGCTCAGGAGCGAAACAAGAGAGCAGGAACAGAAAATCTTCCCGCAATAGTCGGTATGGCTGCTGCAATGGAGGAGGCTGTTACAAAGCTTGATGAAAATGCAAAGTATATAAGCGCTCTGCGTGATAAAATCATTGATGGCGTTAAGGATATTGAAAGAAAAAGAATAAACGGCGATTTAACTCATCATCTTCCGGGTACTGTTAATATGTGCTTTGAAGGTATTGAGGGCGAAAGTCTGCTTCTGCTTCTTGACCAGAAGGGCATTTGCGCTTCTTCCGGTTCGGCTTGTACAAGCGGTTCGCTCGACCCGTCCCATGTTCTTCTTTCAATGGGTATTCCTGTTGAAACTGCCCACGGCTCACTCAGAATTTCGCTGAGCGAATACAATACTGAGGAAGAAGCCGATTTGATAATTGAAACAATTCATAATGTTGTAGTATATCTGCGTTCCATTTCTCCCGTTTGGGAAAAAATACTGAAAGGCGAGGTAATTGAATAATGGCACTTTATTCCGATAAGGTTATGGACCACTTTACAAACCCCAGAAATGTTGGTAAAATAGACGATGCAGACGGCGTTGGCGAGGTTGGAAACGCACGCTGCGGAGATATAATGAAAATATATCTTAAGGTTGATAAGGAAACAGGAATCATTGAGGATGTTAAGTTTAACACCTTTGGCTGCGCTTCCGCTATCGCTTCAAGCTCAATGGCAACCTGTTTAATCAAGGGCAAGCCCATCAGCGAAGCTCTTGAGCTTACTAATCAGGCTGTTGTTGAAGCACTTGAAGGACTTCCTGCAATCAAGGTGCATTGCTCCGTTCTTGCAGAGGAAGCAATCAAGGCGGCAGTTAAGGATTACTATGATAAAAACGGTATCGAATACGATCCCGAGATTTTCAAAGAAAAGCATATTCACGAGTAATACCAACACTTTCAGAGGTTAATATGGCTATTAAAGACATTCAGAATGAAATTATAAGGCTGAAAAAGGAAAACGATATCTGCATTCTTGCCCATTGCTATCAGTCTCCCGAAATTCTTGAGGTTGCCGACTATACGGGCGACAGCTTCGGTCTGGCTGTTGAGGCGGCAAAGGTTGAAAACAAAACGGTTATTATGTGCGGCGTTCGCTTTATGGCTGAAACCGTTAAGATTTTATCGCCCGAAAAAACCGTTATTCTTTCCAATCCTAGCGCAGGCTGTCCGATGGCTGAGATGATGGATAAAGAGGTTATCAGCGAGGTTAAAAAGCAGTATCCCGATTATACTGTTGTTGCTTATGTAAACACAACAAGCGAGCTTAAAACCGTTTGCGATGTTTGCGTAACCTCCTCATCAGCTCTTAAAATATGCAGAAAGCTTGAAAGCGATAAAATTCTTTTCATTCCCGACAGAAACCTTGGCGGATGGATTGCCGAGCAGCTTCCTGAAAAGGAATTCAAGCTTCTTTCGGGCGGATGCCCAACCCATGCAAAAATAGGCAAAGAATCCGTTTTAAAGGCTAAGGAGGAGCATCCCGATGCGCTCTTCCTCGTTCATCCCGAATGTGTTAAAGAGGTTGTGGAGCTTGCTGATTATGTTGGCTCAACAACGGGTATTATGGACTATGCGAAAAAGAGCGATGCAAAGGAGTTCATTATCGGAACAGAAAACAGTATTGTAACTCATTTACAGCTTGAATGTCCCGATAAAAAGTTCTACCCGCTTTCAAAGAACCTCATCTGCGCAAATATGAAGGCAACAACTCTTGTTGATGTTCTGAATTGCTGCAAAGGCGAGGGCGGTGAGGTTATTGAGCTTGATGAGGAAACTCGTCTTGGCGCAAAGCGCTGCATAGATAAAATGATTGAATTAGGATAATACTTAATCTATGAAAAAAGCAATTATTGCAATGAGCGGCGGTGTTGATTCAAGCGTTGCCGCTTATTTTATGGTTAAAAAAGGCTTCGATTGCATTGGCGCAACAATGAAGCTATATGATAATGAGGATATCGGAATAAGCAGCGAAAAAACCTGCTGTTCTCTTAGCGATATCGAGGATGCCCGCTCGGTTGCCCGCAGACTCGGTATGCCTTATTATGTTTTTAACTTCAAGGAGGATTTTGAAGAAAAGGTTATTGATAAATTTATCAGAACCTATGAGCTCGGAGGAACCCCCAATCCCTGTATTGATTGCAACAGATATCTGAAATTCGAAAAGCTTATGCAAAGAATGGAGGAGCTCGGATACGACTATGTTGTTACGGGGCACTATGCAGATATTGAAGAAAAAGACGGCAGATTTTATCTGAAAAAGGGAAGGGATTTATCAAAGGACCAGAGCTATGTTCTTTATTCGCTTTCTCAGTATCAGCTTTCCCATACTCTTTTTCCGCTTGGAAGATTTTCAAAAAATGAGATAAGAGAAATAGCACAGAAGGAAGGCTTTTTAAACGCTAAAAAGCACGAGAGCCAGGATATATGCTTTGTTCCAGACGGCGATTATGCCGCTTTTATTGAAAAGCATACGGGCAAATCATATGAAAAAGGCAGCTTTGTTGATACAAACGGAAACATTCTCGGGCAGCATAGCGGAATAATAAGATATACCATAGGTCAGCGCAAGGGCTTGGGTATTGCAGCAGGCAAGCCTGTTTACGTTTGCAAAAAGGATATAAAAAACAATCTTATTGTTCTCGGCGATAACGAGGATTTGTTCAGCTCATATCTTGAAGCCGAAAATTTCAACTGGATTTATGAAAAGCCCGAGGGCAAGCTTAAATGTAAGGCAAAAACAAGGTATAATATGACCGAACAGCCCTGTACTGTATGGCTTGAAGGGGACAGGGTTGCTGCTCTGTTTGATTCTCCCCAGCGTGCCGTAACCTCGGGACAGGCGGTTGTTTTATATGACGGCGACTATGTTATAGGCGGCGGAACGATAATTTAGCTTATATTTCTAAATTTTCCATTAAAAAACTTTTAAAATCGCAAAAAACTATTGATTTTGTAAGTCCTTTTTGCTATAGTATTTGTAGATATTAAGTGGAGGTTGTCTATATGAGCAAGATTTATTCAGAGCCTATAGTAGAAATCCGTAAATATATAGTATCCGAAGACGTATGTACAAGCCCCTCAAATCCTGATGACGACAAGGATTTGCATGATGAGGATGAATATGATTACTTCGGTAATTAATCATTTGTAATAATAATTTCAATGGATTAAGACCATTTAATGTAAATATAAAAGGTGCTAAC
>CAMYWU010000138.1 GCA_947302895.1 uncultured Clostridia bacterium
TGATAAGTGGCGCAGAGAGCAATCGCTGAAGCGAACAAAGGAGCGCCGCCCCGATATGCTGGAAAATGCCGAGCTTGGTAAAAAAGACAAAGAATTTCTTGATTTATTAGACAAAAGCAGCGAATAAATCGAGATTTTTGAGCTCATTTTTAATTTAATGGACATTTGTCTATGAGGAAGTCTATTAAAATTATGTTAATATTGCACAAATATGGACTGTTGAATTTATACATTATTAATTAGTCATACGAAGTTTTTAAAAGTCAGTTGACGATTAAATATTTGGTGATATAATAAAGCAGGTGAATGAAAAAGCACCGGATATTCAGGCTAAAAAATAGCCAAAAGAACATTCATTATGAGAGGTACAGGAAAATGTTCGTAAAAGATGTTACAGTAGAGAATCAGGTAGGACTTCACGCAAGACCGGCAACATTTTTTATTCAGAAGGCAAATGAGTTCAAGTCATCAATCTGGGTTGAAAAGGAAGAGAGAAGAGTTAACGCAAAATCACTTTTAGGTGTTCTTTCACTCGGAATTATGGGTGGCACTGATATCAGAATTATTGCAGACGGCTCTGATGAAGAGGAAGCAGTTGACGGACTTGTTGCACTTGTAAAGAGCGGATTTAACGAGTAATTATTAAACAAAAACGATGATGAGATATCTTGCCATGGGCGAGGTATCTTATTTTTTTCAATATTTAAAAGGAAGGGAGGAAAATGCTTTGACTCAAAAAGAGCTGAGAAAAAAGGCGATGGCGCTGCCGCTGAACCCGGGCGTATATATAATGAAGAATAAGGATAAAAAGATTATCTATATCGGCAAGGCTAAGGCTCTGAAAAACCGTGTTTCCTCCTATTTCGGTTCGCATTCAAACCATTCCCTCAAGGTTATAAGAATGGTTGAGAATGTTGATGATTTTGATTATATCCTTTGCGATACGGAGTTTGAAGCGCTCGTTCTGGAATGCTCGCTGATTAAGCAGCATATGCCGAAATATAATATTCTTCTTAAGGATGATAAGGGCTATAACTATATCAAGGTTACAAAAGAGGAGTTTCCGAGAATAAAGGAATGCTACCGAATGGATGACGAAAACGCCGAATATATAGGTCCTTTCATTTCGGGCTTTTCGGTTAAAAATGCCGTTGAAGAAACAAGAAGAATATTTAAGCTTCCAAGCTGCAATAAACAGTTTCCGAGGGATTGGGGCAAGAGCCGTCCCTGTCTTAACGGCTTTATGGGAATTTGCTCCGCTCCGTGCGGCGGAAAGATTTCGCAAGAGGAATTTAAGAGCAACATAAACGATGCAATTGCCTTTCTGAAAGGCGGAAGCGCAAAATCGATTAAGGATATGACCGCAAAAATGCAGGAGTATTCCGAAAATCTTGAATTTGAAAAGGCGGCAAAGCTTCGAGACAGAATAAAGGCTATCAAAAACCTTGATGAAAAGCAGAAGGTTGTTTCAATAAATGTTCCCGAGGAGGATGTTTTCGCCCTCGTTAATTCAAACAAAAAGGCTTGCTTTGAGGTTATCCGCTTCAAAAACGGCAGGCTCACCGATAGCGAGCATTGGCTCATAGACAGCGTTGATGATGAAGCCCAGGCACGCTTTGAGCTGATTGAAAGATATTATTCAATGAGGCAGTATATTCCCTCAAGAATTGCTGTTGACGGCGAAATTGCCGAGGAGGAGCTTTTACATAAGTTCCTTGAAACAAACAGGGGAAAGAAGCTTGAATTTGTTCATCCCCAGAAGGGTGAGCACCTTGCAATAGTCAATCTCTGCATAAAAAATGCAAACGAGCATTTGGCTCAGCAGCAGGGCAGACTCGGAAGGGAAATGGCAGCCCTTGAGGAGCTGAAAAATCTTTTGGGACTTGCAACTCCGCCCGAATATATCGAAAGCTATGATATATCCCATACCTTCGGCGCAGATAATGTTGCAGGAATGGTTGTTTTCCATAACGGAAGACCGATGAAGAGCGCATATAAGCGCTTTTCAATAAAGGGCTTCGACGGTCAGAACGATGTCGGCTCGATGAATGAGGTTCTTGAAAGAAGATTCAAGCACTACTATGAGGATGAGGAGGGCAGCACCTTTAAAATTCTGCCCGATTTAATTCTTCTTGACGGCGGTCAGGCTCAGGTTAACGCAGTTTTACCCGTTATTGAAAAGATGAATTTAAGCGTTCCCGTTTTCGGAATGGTTAAGGATAGCAAGCACAGAACACGTGCCATAGCCTTCGGCGGCGGTGAGATTGAAATAAACTCCCACAGAAGCGCCTTTACTCTTGTTTCAAACATTCAGGAGGAGGTTCACCGCTTTGCTGTGAGCTACCACCACAACAAACATAAAAAAAGCTCTTTTTCATCGGGACTCCTTAAAATCGAGGGCGTCGGCGAGAAAAAAGCCAAGGCGCTTTTAAAAGAATTTAAAACAATTTCGGCAATTAAAGAGGCGAGCGTTGAAGAGCTTTGCAAAGTGCCGTCTATCACAAAAAAGAATGCACAAGATATAGTGGATTATTATAATAATCTTTAAATATATCGCCCTTGACTAAAGTGGATATGACTTGTATAATATTATAGTATAATTTAGCCGAGACAATCATATGTTTTCGGCGAAAAGGACAAGCAGCTATGAGAGTAATCACAGGTTCTGCAAGAGGCAGAAGGCTCGCCACTCTTGAGGGCGAGGAAATAACAAGACCTACCTCGCAAAGCACTAAAGAAGCCCTTTTCAGCTCAATTCAGTTTGAGCTTGAAGGCAAAAGAGTGCTTGATTTATTTGCAGGCTGCGGTCAGCTCGGTATAGAGGCGCTGTCCCGCGGAGCCGTTTTCTGCACCTTTGTTGAAAACAACCGCCAGGCTTATAAAATTGTTGAGCAGAATATCAAAACCTGCAATATGGAGGATATGTCGAGCCTTGTTTTTTCGGATGCGGTTTCCTTTTTAAACCGAAAGGGAACATACGATATTGCATTCCTCGACCCGCCGTATAACAAGGGCTTGATTGATGATTGCCTGAATCTTCTCTCTCAGCGTATGAGCGAAGAGGGCGTTATCATCTGCTAAACTGCGAGAAACGAAGAGCTTCCCGAAAAAGCAGGAGATTTCAGCATTACAAGAGAGCGCAGTTACGGCAAAACAAAACTGACTTATTACCGAAAGGACAAGGAATAATGAAAAAAGCAATCTGCCCCGGTAGCTTTGACCCCGTAACCCTGGGACATATTGATATTATCGAGCGTGCAGCCGATATATTCGATGAAGTTATTGTTCTGGTGATGAGCAACAGTTCAAAAAAAGCATCTCTTTTCACAATTGATGAAAGAATTGAGCTTTTAAATAAATGCCTCAGTAAGCCCAATGTGAAAATTGATACCCACAACGGACTCCTTGTCGACTTCGCAAAAAGCAGGGGCGCCGTTGCAATAGTTAAAGGTCTTCGTGCTGTGAGCGACTTTGATTATGAGTTCCAGCAGGCCTTAACAAACAAATCCCTCTATCCCGAATGCGAAACAGTTTTCCTCTGCGCAAGGGGCAAGAATATGTTTTTATCAAGCAGTATGGTTAAAGAGGTTTGTTCCCTTGGCGGCGACATAAGTTCGTTTGTTCCTGCAAGCATTGCAGATGTTATTATTGAAAGATGTAAAGGAGATAAAGAAAATGACTAATACCGATATTTTACTTGAAGATCTTGAGGATGTGCTCGACGACGCTACTTCTATTCCGCTTTCCAAAAAGCAGGCTGTTGACGTTGAAAAAATTAAGACAATAATTGAGGATATCCGCCTCAACACACCACAGGAAACAAAGCAGGCTAAGGCTATTGTTGATTCAAGAAACACAATTCTTGAAGAGGCAAAGAAGGAAGCTGCTGAAATAATCAAAAAGGCTCAGGCTGAGGCAAGAGAGCTTGTTGCAAGAGATGAAATCACAAAGACCGCTCAGGCTGAAGCAGCAGATATTATTGCAAATGCAAACGAGCAGGGCAAGCAGATGGTAAACGAGGCTCAGAATCAGGCTTCTGAAATTCTCGGCAATGCAACAACTCAGGCAAACGAGATGGTAACCTCAGCTCAGAATAAATCAAGAGAAATGCTCAACGCAGTTAATAACTATGCAGACGATACCCTTCTTTCAATCGATGACGCTCTTTATAAGGCACTCACCGACGTCAGAAGAATCCGTCAGGGCATCTCAAACGCACAGAATAGAAAAGACTAACAAAAAACGGCTCGGTTGAGCCGTTTTTTAAATTGAAAATGGAGAATGGAAAATGGAAAATTTCAGGTCGCTTCGCTCCGGCTTTAATAATTGTTCGAGGCGGTAACGCCGAGTAACCGCAATTCTCAATTCTCAATTTTTAATTATCAATTAAAAGGATAAACAAACGGACAGCCTTGCTGTCCGTTTTGTTTATCCTTTTTTGAGCTGTCTTTCAAGCCAGGTTGCGCCTAAATCAAGCGCAGTAAAGAGTCCGTTTTTCTCGCTCTTTTTAATAATTCTGTCTTTAGGAGATGCGTTTTCATCGGTGCTTAAAAGCTGAATTGTTACATCGCCCGCAAGAGTTATATCCTTAAGCTCGCTTGAATTCTTAATATTAAGGCAAACAACATAGGGGT
>CAMYWU010000139.1 GCA_947302895.1 uncultured Clostridia bacterium
GCAGTCCTTTTTTTGTTGTGTGCGCTGTGTGGCAGGCGGTTAGTTTGTGTTGCACTTAGATTATTTTATGATATAATAGAATTATGGAAAATGAAGTGCTTGAAAAGTTAATCGGAACGGTTGAGGAGGTATCCTTTTATAATGAGGATACCGGTTTTTGTGTTGCGCTCATTAATACGGGAGAGGACGGAGTTACCGTTGTTGGTGCAATCGGCGAGCTTGCCGAGGGTGCTGAGGTTGAATGTGAGGGCAAATGGGATTTTCACCCCTCATTCGGCAGACAGTTTCGTGCTCAGACAGTGCACCAGACGCTTCCTGCCGATGCTTCGGGTATACTTCGCTATCTTTCCTCGGGAATTATTCGTGGTATAAGGGGAGCAACGGCGCAGAAGATTGTTGAGGCTTTCGGTGCGGATACCTTTAATATAATTGAAAACGAACCTGAAAGGCTTGCGCAGATTAAGGGCATAAGCATTTCAAAAGCAAGAAAAATCAGCGATGATTTCAAAAGCAAATTCGCATCCCGTGAGGCAATTGTTGAGCTTACCGCTTTAGGACTTTCTCAGCATCAGGCGCTCAAGGCATACAGTCTTTTTAAGGCGGATGCAATTGATTTAATCAGGGCAAATCCATATGCGCTCATTGGTTCGCAAATCGGATTAACCTTTGATGAAGCCGATGAAATTGTTGATAAACTCGACGAAAAACCGCCCTATGACTACAGAGCTCAGGCGGCGATGGTCCATATAGTTACTCACAACCTTGCAAACGGACACACCTGCATTCCACGTGATAAAATTTTTGCGCCCGCCTGCGATTTCCTCGGTTGCGAGAGCGATTATGTTGATATAGCGCTTGATAATACGATTGATAACAAACAGCTTGTTCAATGCAAACTCGGCGAAAGGGAGTTCTTGTTTTTGCCCCATATTTATGCCGCAGAAAAGGCAATTGCCGACAGAATTTGCATTATGGTAAACTATCCTCCCCGTGAAAACCAGATATATGAATCGGAGATTTTCGCCTTTGAGGAGGCAAATAATTTCAGCTTTGATGAAAAACAGCGCAAGGCAATTGAGATTGCGGTTGAAAAGGGCTTGCTTATTCTTACAGGCGGACCGGGAACGGGTAAAACAACAACGCTTCGTGGTATTATCAGCCTGATGAAAAACAGGGGGCTTCGTGTTGCGCTTGCCGCACCCACGGGAAGAGCGGCTCAGAGAATGGAAGAGCTTTGCGGATATGAGGCTAAAACCATTCACAGACTGTTGGAGGTTGAATATACCGAAAACAGCGACAGACCCGATTTCGTTCACAATCTTAAAAACCCTCTTGATTATGATGCGGTTATAGTCGACGAGCTTTCAATGGTTGATGTAACCCTCTTTGCAGCTCTGCTTGATGCGCTTCCGCTTCATTGCAGACTTATTATGGTTGGGGATAAGGACCAGCTTCCGCCCGTTGGCGCAGGAAATGTTTTATTTGATTTAATTCAGAGCAGGGTTATAGACGTTATAACTCTTGATAAAATCTTCCGTCAGGCGATGGAAAGCAGAATTGTAACAAACGCCCACCTTGTTGTTAAGGGCGAGATGCCCGTTATTGATAATTCCTTTGATTCGGATTTCTTTTTGCTCAGGGAAAACAGCAAGTATAACGCTCCGAAAAAAATACTTGAGCTTGTTACCTCACGCCTTCCCGACAGCTTCGGCTTTGAAGCTATGAGCTATATTCAGGTTTTATGTCCGAGCAGAATGGGCGAGTGCGGAACTCAGAATCTCAATGCAATTCTGCAGGCAAGGCTTAATCCTCCGTCTCCCGAAAAAAAGGAGCTTCGCTATAAGGGCTATACTCTTCGTGAGGGCGACAGAGTTATGCAGATTAAGAATAACTATGATGTTCCGTGGTTCAGGGCGAATGAAAACGGACAGGGAGTTTTCAACGGCGATATCGGAATACTTACGAAGATAGACAGGGCAAATGATATCATCAACGTTAAGTTTGATGACAAGGAGGCAATGTATTCCTTTGAGAGCGTAAAGGAAATTGAGCTTGCCTATGCTATGACTGTTCATAAGAGCCAGGGAAGCGAGTTTTCAGCGGTTGTTATGCCCGTTATTGCAACACCGCCGAGGCTTGCATACAGAAATCTTTTCTATACCGCTTTAACAAGAGCAAAGGAGCTTCTTGTTTTAGTCGGAAACGAGCAGGGAATACAAACAATGGTTGAAAACGATAAAAAATCAAAAAGATTTTCTGCGCTCAAATTTTTTATTGAAACAAATAGCGATATATAATATAATTAATTTAATATATTGATTAATTGAGGAAAATTATGTTCGGATATGATTTAGGTTTGGATTTGGGAACAAGCTCGGTTGTTATAACGATTCCCGGAAAGGGAGTTGTTTTAAACGAGCCCAGCTATGTTGCATATGATATTGAAACCGAAAAAATACTGTATTCAGGCAGGCGTGCCTATTATCTTGAGGGCAGGGAGCCAAAGGGCGTTGCCGTTGTTCAGCCTGTTCAAAACGGAGTTGTAGGCAACTATGCGCTTGCTCAGCAAATGCTGCGCTTTTTCATCAACAGAGTTATAAAGAAGAATGTTTTCAGACCCCGTGTTGTTGCAAGCGTTCCTGCGCTTTTAACGGATGTTGAAAGAAGAACCATGGTTTCGGCTATTATTTCGGCAGGCGCAAGGTCGGTTTGTCTTATTGAAGCTCCGCTCTGTGCGGCTTTCGGCTCGGGAATAGACCCGCTCAACCCAAACGGCGTTTTTGTTGTTGATATCGGCGGCGGAAGCACGGATATGGCAGTTGTTTCCCAGGGCTCAATGAACCAGACCGAAACGGTTAAAATTGCAGGCAATCGCTTTGATGAGGAGATTGTTAAATATCTGAAGGAAAAATACGATATTTTAATCGGCGTAAGAACTGCCGAGGAAATAAAAAAGGCTATAGGCTGTGTTGTTTCGAGGGATGAGGAGATAACCATGACCTCAAGGGGAAGAAATGCCGAAAACGGTATGCCCAAAACGGTTGAAATATCTTCAAACGATATATGCCATTGCTTAAGACCCCTTGTTGATGAGATTATTGATTCGGCAAAGGCGATGTTTGAAAGGTCGAGCCCGCAGCTTGTTGCAGATATTGTTGCAGGCGAGCTTCTTTTAACCGGAGGCTCTGCCGAGCTTTACGGACTTGATAAGCTCTTCTCCGAGGCGCTTGAGCTCGAGGTGCGTGTTGTTCCTCAGGGAGCGCTCTGCGTTGCAAAGGGCGCACAGGTTGCGCTTAGTAAAATGCATATTCTTGATAACTACGGATATCAGTTTAAAACTAAAGAAGATGTCAGAATTAAATAATAAGGCTGCTAAGGCAGCCTTATTAAAGTTTTGCGTTTCGCGCTATGCGTTGCGAGTTGTTTGGTAGCTTCGCTACGATTGTATTTAAGAAAGGAGGGGTAATATGAACAGGTTTTCAAAGCTGCATCCTATAACGCATTTGCTTTTTTATGCGTTTTCGATGATATTTGTTTTAGTTGTTTCAAATCCCTTCTTTTCGTTTGCTTCGCTTTTTGGGGCGTTTTTATACAACGCCGTTATTAATAAAAAAGCATTGTCAGAAATCTGAAAACGGTTTTTGCTGTCATCCTTTTTGTCAGCCTTTTCAATATGCTTTTTGCCCACTACGGAAGCGATGTTCTCTTTACAGTTAAAAACACGGAATTTACCCTCCAGGCGCTTTTTTACGGTTTTAATCAGGGAATGGTTTTCTCGGGCGTTTTGCTCTGGTTTACGGCGCTTAGCTTTAATTCCGATGGTGACAGGGTTTTGTATCTTTTCTCATTTGCGCCCAAAATAGCCCTTATGTTTTCGATGATTCTGGGCTTTATTCCGAGATTTAATAAAAAGCTCGGCGATATAAGGGAAGCGAAGGCGGCGCTCAGGGGCGCAAAAGCTCCGAAGGGAATAAAGGACAAATACAAAAATGCAATTGATAATCTCTCAGCCCTGATAAGCTACAGCCTTGAAAGCAGTATTATAACTGCCGATTCAATGAATGCAAGGGGATATAAGCCCGGGGCGCTGAGCGTTAAGAGATACAGGCTTTGCGCCGAGGATATTATCCTTATAGTTTTAATAATAGCTTCATTTACTTTTGTTTTTTACTCAAAGATTGCAGGGAATATAACCTTTATTTTTGAGCCGATAATTAAGATAAAAACATTCAGCACAGCGGCGTTTTCAGCTTTTTCAATTGTCGAGCTGATTCCGTTTTTCGTTGAGATTTGGGAGGAGATGCTATGGAAGCTGTCAAATGCAAAAGCCTGAGCTTTACCTATCCCAAAACTGAATATCCTGCTTTGAAGGAGGTTTCCTTTTCGCTTGAAAAAGGGGAGCTTTGCATTGTTATGGGCAAATCCGCAGCAGGAAAATCAACGCTTTTAAAGCTTCTTAAAAAAGAAATTGCGCCCTTTGGAGAAATTGAGGGCGAAATTGAAGTTATCTCAAAAGCGGGCTATGTTGCGCAGAATGTTGAAGAAAGTCTTGTTTGTCATAAGGTTCGTGCCGAGCTTGCGTTTTCGCGT
>CAMYWU010000140.1 GCA_947302895.1 uncultured Clostridia bacterium
TCGCCTCTATATCCTCGGGCTTTTCAGCAAGAAAATCGGCGGAGCATTCAATAAGCTCGAATTTTGAACCGAAGCCCCATAAAACGCCTATGCTCTTAACGCCGTTTGCCTTTGCGCCGTCGATATCATAATACTTATCGCCAACAACAATCGCCTCTTCATTTGAAACACCGAGACCGTCAAGCGTTCTTGAAATAATGCTCTGCTTTGATTCGCAGTCCGCAGTAAACGAAACACCGCAGATTTCATCAAAAAGCGAAATAATGCGAAACTTTCTGAGCAGCTCCTTAATATACGGCTCGGGTTTCGAGGAAGCAATACCTAACTTGAAGCCGTCTGCCTTCAGAACTTTTAACAGCTGGGAGATTCCGTCGTATAAACTGCTTTCCCAAACTCCCTCTTCCGAATATCTTTCTCGGAATTTTTTAACAAGCTCGCTTGCCTGCGAAACATCCTGATTGAATTTTTCCTGAAATGTAACAAGCAGCGGTGGTCCTATGAAATATTCAAGCTCATTCCATTCTCCGCAGGGAATTTCAAAGGAATCAAGCGCATATTTGGCGCTTTTCATAATTCCCTCGCCCGTGTTGCAAATTGTTCCGTCAAAATCAAAAATAATTGCTTTAAAGCTCATAACTCCTCGCCTTTCAGTTAATGTTGCTATTATAACATAAAATTGTAATTAATACAAATATTATAATTTACTTTACTGTTTTATTTTTTTATGTTATTATATTAGTTAGGAATTTTATATATTCAGGTGAAAAAACTATGATTCTTGCAGTTGATGTTGGCAACACAAATATTGTTCTCGGCGTTCTTGACGGCGATGAAATTGTTGTTAACGGCAGACTTTCAACAAATATCTATGAAACCGAAGAGGAATACGCAATAAAGCTCAAATCCTTTTTGAGCATATACGGTTTTCCTCAGATAGACGGCGCAATTATTTCAAGCGTTGTTCCCCCGCTTATCGGAACGCTTAAAAAAGCGATTAAGATTATAACGGGAGTCAGCGCAATGGTTGTTGGTCCGGGTATCAAAACAGGGCTTTCAATCAAGATAGACGACCCCTCCCAGCTCGGCGCAGACCTTGCAGTCGGAGCTGTTGCGGCAAAGGCAAAATACCCCTGCCCCATTATCATTTTTGATTTGGGAACCGCAACAACGGGAACGGTTGTTGATAAGGAGGGCAACTTTATCGGAGGCTTTATTGCAAACGGCGTTATGGCTTCTCTCAATGCCCTTTCATCAAAAACGGCTTTGCTTCCTCAGATTGATTTAACCGCTCCGAAAAAGATTATCGGAACCAATTCAATCGACTGTATGAAATCGGGTGCAGTTATCGGAACTGCTGCAATGCTCGACGGTTTTATCGACCGATACGAGGAAGAGCTCGGCGAAAAAGCAAGCGTTGTTATAACCGGCGGACTTTCAAAGGCAATTGCAAAAAACTGCAGGCACGAGGTTAATTTCGAGGAAAACCTTTTAATCAACGGTCTTAAGATTATTTACGACAAAAACAAATAAGGTGGAGAAAATGAAAACGGTAAAACAAACTTTATCAATACTGCTCAGCATGGCTGTTATGCTTTCCTGTGTTTGCTCTGCATCTTTCTTTGCAAAAGCAGCTGATACGGTTGAAAGCGGAAGCTGCGGCGCAAGCGGTTACTCTCTTTCATATGTTCTCGACAGCGACGGCGTTTTAACAATCAGCGGCAACGGAAGAATGAAAGATTTTTATAACACCGATAACGGTAGAGCTCCATGGTATAATAACAGGGGTCTGATAAAAAAGGTTGTTTTAGAACCCGGCGTAATCAATATCGGATCTTCTGCATTTTATAACTGTAAAAAAATCAAGGAAGTTGATTTCGGAACTATTGATACAATCGGTATGTATGCTTTCCAGTACTGCGAATCGCTTGACAGCGCAATGCTTCCTTCAAACTGCACCTACGTTTGGAACAATGCTTTTGAAAGCTGCACCTCGCTTCGCAAAGCATATATTCCGGGAATAGACATCTCGTCAAGTACAAACAAGGTTCCTTCAGGATGTTTCAAAAACTGCTCTTCCCTTGTCATTTTAGCTCTCGGAACGGGAATCCACTGGATTAATACAACAAACCGTATTTCAGCCCTTGAGGGATGCACAAGCTTAAGAACAATAATATCCGATAACGGAAACATAAAAAATGAGTTTCAAAACACATATAACATTGTAGGTTGGGGCGAGAGAGCAGGAGAATGCTCGGATAACACATATTCACAGCAAAAGCTCACCTGGAACTACGATCTTGACTCTGAAAGACTCTGGTTCACAGGCTCAGGCGATATGAAATATTACGAAATCGGCAATCGTCCCTGGGATATGTTTTATAATGTTATTAAATCAGTTGACTTTTCAACTACCGACGGACTTTGCTCAACAACCTCCGACTCCTTTAAGGACCACACAAGTATTGAAAGCGTTAATTTAAAGAATATAAAACAAATAGGCTGGCGCTCCTTCGGCGACTGTACGGGTATAACAGAGCTTAATTTTGACAGCTGTTTAACAGAAATCTGGGACTGGGCTTTTGAGCGCTGCTATGCTCTTGACCATATAACTTTCAAAGAAGGAAGCAGTCCCCTTCGCATCCGCAAATATGCGTTTTATCAGTGCAAAAATTCAACCTACTGGCTGAATTTCCCCTCGAATCTGCGCTACATTGAAGAAGGTGCATTTCAGGGCACAAAGTTTAACTACATAACATTTTCAAACACCGAAAAGCTTGAAATCGGCGATAATGCCTTCGGAACAACCGACCGTGATTTTTATCTCAGAATGCTTACTCCCGACGGTGTTGATATCGGCGTTAACGATTATGTTCACGAAATGAGGGATAAATACCGCTATAATTGGTATTGCTTCTGCAAAAACGGAAACCACGTTTTTGAAAGCACAACAGTTTCGCCAACCTGCACCAAGGATGGCTACAATCGCTACGGCTGCAAATACTGTATGCAAAACGAATATAAATCCGAATATGTTGCAAAGCTCGGACACAAATATAAGGCAGACTCAACAGACGGCGCAAATGTTATATACAGATGCACCGTTTGCGGCGATAATAATTATCAGTTATCAACAGTAGAGCTTAGCGGCGAATTTGTTCCCGCAATAAGCACTGTTGCAGGAGAAAGCAAATTCAACCAGGCTAACTATTCTTCAAAGGTTGATATCAATGCCGACGGCGTTATAAACGCAAAGGATTTTGCTTTGATTGAAAAAGCTATTGCAAATATTGATACAACAAATAAGGAAACAACCATTGATACTTCAAGAACCTATCAGGAAATTGAGGGCTTCGGCGCCTCAGCATGCTGGTGGGCTCAGGAGGTTGGCGATTGGGAAAACGCCGCTGAGATTATGGAAATGCTCTATTCCGAGGAAAACGGAATAGGTCTTGATATCTACAGATACAACCTCGGCGCAGGAAGTGAGGACCAGAAGGATTACGGTCTTTATAACAGGGGCGCAAGAACCTATTGCTTTATGAAATCTGACGGAACATACGACTGGAACAACGATGCAGCCGCTATGCACTGTCTTGATTTAGCAGTTGGTTTCAATCCCAACCTTAAACTAACTCTTTTCTCAAACTCCGCTCCGTACTTTATGACAAAGAACGGAAAAACCTATTCAACCCAGGAAATGGAAACTCCTTCAAACCTTGATTCCTCAAACTATCAGGCGTTTGCAGACTTTACGGCAACCTGCGCAGAGCATTTTATCGATGAAGGATATAATGTAACCGAGGTATCTCCGATTAACGAGCCTGAATGGGATTGGAGAGCCTGGTATAACGGCGACGGAAGCCAGTCCCACGGACAGGAGGGCTGTCATTTCTATTGGAATGAAGCGCTCGATTTCTACAACAATTATATGGTTCCAACGCTTAAGAACAACCCGAAATTAAACGGCAAGGTTGACCTTTCCGTTTGGGAATGCGCTCAGCTTAACCATCAGTGGCTGTTCAACGATTTCATCACTAATATGTTCAACTCAAAAGAGGATGAATACGACTGGAGGGGCAAAAAAACAAGCGAGGGATATGCTGATGAAAACAGAAATGTCAGAGGCTATACCCAGTATCTTGCAACCCACTCATATTGGTGCAGCGAAAACGACAGAAGAGTTGTTGCCGATACTCTCAACGGAAACTATTACGGTCAGAAGGTTAAATGCACCGAGTATTGCCAGATGACAAACGATACAAGCACCGGTGTTTTAGGCCATATCCAGAATGAAGGCTCAACCAACGGTATGACAATCGACTACGGAATTGCTATGGCTGATATTATGTATCAGGATTTAACAACTCTTAACGCAGTTGAATGGGATTGGTGGACAGCGTGCGCTAAGGGCGTTTATACCGATAATCTTATTCTTATCAATGCAAACAACCACAGCGATGTTCAGCCTTCAAAGCGCTATTGGTGCATGGGCAACTTCTCAAAATTCGTTGACGTCGGCGCAAAGAGAATTCAGGTTGACGTTGCATCCGACTTTGCCTCAAACCTTCACACAAACAGA
>CAMYWU010000141.1 GCA_947302895.1 uncultured Clostridia bacterium
GAGCATTAGGAAAACGCCTCTTGAAAATACTTTTCTGGAGAAGCGTAAATTTGTTATTAACACAATAAATTGTAACCTTCTGTGCGCCTGTTGCAACGGTTTTATGCGCTAAATGCATACCGTCGAAATCGCCGAGCGCAACTGCTTTTCTTTGAGTTTCCATTTTACCTGATTATAATTTGCCGAGGTATTACGCCCCATACAAAAACTGTTATTTATTAATTAGCAATCGCAGAACCTTAAGCTGCGAGCCCTCATTTTTTCCAAGACCTAAAAGCTTGTTATCAAAGGAATACACGGCGCATATTCTGTCGCTTTCTGGCGGATTTTTAATCCTTGTTATATCAAGCGCACCGCCGTTTTTAAAGCGTATTGTCTGCGCCTGGGAAATATTAACTCCCGGGTATTCTTCAAAAACTCTATCAAGCTTAAAAACAAGGTCGTCAAAGCCCTCGCCCCCGTCCTTTCGCCTTTGAAGCTCGGCAATACTTACGCAGTCCTTTAGCTCAAAGCCGCAGGCAAGAGTTCTTCTCAGCTCGGTTAAAACCGCACCGCAGCCAAGCCTTTTGCCTATATCATTTACAAGCGAGCGGATATATGTTCCCTTTGAGCAAACAACATCAATAGTGTATTCGTCCCCCTCGGCTTTAATAAGCTCGAGTTTTTTTATTTCAACCTCGCAGGGCTCACGCTCAATAACAATCCCCTGCCTTGCCAGATCATAAAGGCGAACGCCGTCAACGCTTTTTGCGCTGAACATTGGCGGATACTGATATATAACGCCCATAAAACCTTCAAGTGTTTTTTCAACCTCTTCTTTCTTGGCAGAAACCTCGTGTTCCTCAACAACCTTTCCCGTTATATCAAGAGTATCGGTTGTTTTTCCGAGGAGGAAGGTTGCACGGTAGCCCTTATCGCTTGACGGAAGAAAATCAAGAAACTTTGTTGCACCGCCTAACATAACGGGCAAAACGCCCGTTGCCATAGGGTCGAGCGTTCCTGTATGCCCCGCCTTCTTTTCGCCGAGAATGCCTCTGAGCTTTGCCACAACGCCGAAGGAGGTTATATCCTTATCCTTATCAATACAAATAATTCCTGTCATATTTTAACCAAGAAGCTCTTCGCATTTTTCAACAAGGAGCTTTTTAGCCTCCTCAACCGAGCATTCAAAACGGCATGCAGAAGCCTGACTATGTCCTCCGCCGCCAAAGAAGGCTGCAAGCTTTGAAGCGTCAACCCTTTCAAAGGTTCTGATTGAACACTTGCATTCTCCGTTTGTTTTTTCACGGATTGTAAGCCCAACTTCAACGCCCTCAATCTGTCTTGTTAAAGACGGAAGCGCCTCGGTTTCGCTCTCCTGCGAGCCTGTTTGCTTATACATATCCTGAGTTACGGTTATAACGCAAACTCTGTCGTTAAGGAAGAACTGCATACCCTCAAGGGCAAGGCGTTCAATAGCGGCATATGTTTTTGTTTTTGTTTCAAACATAATGCGGTTAATCTTGCCGTTTTCAGCTCCAAGCTCAACAAGCTCGGAAGCCGCTTTGAACGTTGCGGCGCTTGTGCTGGCATACCTGAAGCAGCCCGTATCGGTTGAAATTCCCGTAAACAGGCAGTTTGCTATATCCTTATCAATCGAAACACCGAGCGCCTTTATAACCTCCATAACCGTTTCACAGGCAGCGGCGGCAGTTCCGTCGAGCAAAGTATATTTTGCATAGCCCGTGTTTGAATTATGATGGTCGATGCACAAATCGATTTTATCGCCGTAGCTTTCAGCAATATCACCGAGAAGATTGATTGTTGCAACATCAACGGCAACAACAAAGTCCTCTTTAAATTCGGGCATTTCGAGCTCACCGATAGCATTCAGATATTTAGTTTGAATTTCGTCTGCGCAGATAACCCTTGCCTTCTTGCCGAGCTTTAAAAGCGCTCTGCAAAGCGCAAAACCGCTTCCAAGAGTATCTCCGTCGGGGTGTGCATGAGTGATAATCAGGATATTATCCTGATTTGAAAGTATATCAGCACACTCTTTTATGTTAATTCTCATCATCTGTTTCCTCAGGAATATCAAGTGAATTTAATTTGTTAAACAGGTCAAAGCCCTTTTCGATTGAATCATCGGCAATGAATTTAAGCTCGGGAGTTTTTCTGAGATGGAGCGAGGAGGACAGTCTTTTTCTTATAAAGCCTGCCGCAGCCTTAAGTCCCTTAACGCTCTCCTTTGCCTTTTCAATTCCGCCGATATCGCTGATATAGATTTTTGCGTAGCTTAAATCGTTGCTTACGTCGACCTTAACAACGCTTATCATATCGCTTACTCTCGGGTCCTTAACCTCACGGAGAATATGAATGAGCTCCCTCTTTATATCCTCCGTTATTCTGTCTATTCTGTGTCCTGCCATAAAAACACCTCAAATCGGGTGCGGGTGTCCTGCCCGAAAACTCGGAACTCGGCACTCGCAACTCGAAACTTAATTAATCACGGTATTCTTCAACAATATATGCCTCAAAGATATCGCCCTGCTGAATATCATCGAAATCCTTAAGCGAAATACCGCATTCATAACCCGAGGAAACCTCTTTAACCTCATCCTTGAAGCGCTTGAGGTTTGCAAGCTCAACATCGGCAATTTCCTTACCGTTGCGGATAACACGAACCTTTGCGTCCCTCCTGATTGTTCCGGAGGTTACAATTGAACCTGCAATAGTTCCTGCGGAAGAAATCTTGTATACCTCACGAACTTCTGCGCTTCCGGTATCAACATCACGGTATTTAGGAGCTCTCATACCCCTCATAGCGTTTTCGATATCTTCAATTGCATCATAAATAATATTATAAGTTTTAATCTCAATTCCGTCTCTCTCTGCAAATTCCTTTGCAACGGGGTCAACGTCAACGGCAAAGCCAACAATGATTGCGTTTGAAGCATTTGCAAGCATAACATCGTTTTCGTTAACCGTTCCAACTGCGCCGTGGATAATCTTAACACGAACCTCATCGTTTTCAATCTTGAGAAGGGATTGCTTAACTGCCTCAACAGAGCCCTGAACATCAGCCTTAACAATAATGTTGAGCTCCTTCATCTCGCCATCCTGAAGAGTATCAAACAGGGTATCAAGAGTAACCTTCTGGAATGCCTTGAATTCCTCTTCCTTAGCCTCTTCCTTACGCTGCTCAACAAGGCGGCGTGCAAGCTTTTCATCGGATACTGCGTTGAATAAATCGCCGCTCATCGGAGCCGCATCAAGACCCATAATCTCAACGGGAACTGAAGGACCTGCCGAATTAATCTTCTTGCCCTTATAGTCGGTCATGGCTCTTACCTTACCAACTGCAGTTCCTGCAACAATAACGTCGCCCGCATTAAGAGTTCCGTTCTGAACAAGAAGGGTTGCAATAGGACCTCTGCCCTTATCAAGCTTAGCCTCGATAACAACACCCTTTGCAGTTCTGTCGGGATTAGCCTTAAGCTCTGCCATCTCTGCAACAAGATTGATTGTTTCAAGAAGCTTATCAATGCCCATCTTTGTTTTTGCAGAAACAGGAACGCAGATAACGTTTCCGCCCCATTCCTCGGGAACAAGCTCATGCTCGGTGAGCTGCTGCATAACTCTGTCGGGATTTGCGCCTTCCTTATCCATCTTGTTGATAGCAACAATGATTTCAACTCCTGCTGCCTTTGCGTGGTTGATTGCCTCAATTGTCTGGGGCATAATACCGTCGTCTGCGGCAACAACCAAAACAGCAATATCGGTTGCCATTGCACCCCTTGCACGCATTGAAGTAAACGCAGCGTGGCCCGGGGTATCGAGGAAGGTGATTTTTGAATTATCGTTAAGAGTAACCTGATAAGCGCCGATAGCCTGGGTGATACCGCCAGCCTCGGTTGAGGTTACATCAGTATTTCTTATAGCGTCGAGAATTGAGGTTTTACCGTGGTCAACATGACCCATAACGCAAACAACGGGAGGACGGGAAATTGCACCTTCGTCGTTTTCAACCTCTTCCTCGATAATCTGCTCTTCAATCGAGATAACAACCTCTTTTTCAACCTTTGCGCCAAGCTCGGTTGCAACGATTTCGGCTGTATCGTAGTCGATAACCTCGTTAACGGTTACCATCATACCGAGCTTCATAAGCTCCTTGATAACCTCATTTGCAGTCATACGAAGAAGTGAAGCAAGCTCGCCGACTGTGATTTCTTCGGGAACAGTTATTTTAATCTGCTGCTTCTTTCTCTGCTCTGCAATACGTGCAAGACGCTGAGCCTCTGTTTCTCTCTTCTTTGAAACGGGGCGCTTCTTTCTGTACTGCTTTGATTTCTGGGAAAGCTTCTGCTTGTTCTGGTTATCGTTATAGCTGCTTGCAGGAGCAATATCCTCATATTTCTGGTTGTATTTTTCAAGGTCAACCGTGTTTGCTCTTGTGTCTATACGGCGAGCCTCGCCCTTGGTTCTTGCCTGGGGCGCCTGGGTTGCCTTTTTCTTTGCCTTTTCCTCAGCACGCTTTGAAGCCTGC
>CAMYWU010000142.1 GCA_947302895.1 uncultured Clostridia bacterium
ACACCCGCACCCACTATTATAATTTATTGTCCGAGCGCAGCGAGTAACCAAAAACATGCAACGAGAAACGAGAAACGCAAAACAAACAGTGCGTTGCCCGCACCCACTATTATAATTTATTGTCCGAGCGCAGCGAGTAACCAAAAACGTGCAACGAGAAACTCGAAACGCAAAACAAATATGTTGACAAAAAGCATTAATATAAACTATTATATATATGTTAAATAAAAATCCTTAAACGGAGGTATGTTATGAACTTTTTAGAAACCGTTAAAAGCCTGTTTTCGGCTTTCGGTGAGTTCTATAATCCCGACGCAGCACTCGGCGGCTGGGGCGACGGATTAAAAATGCTCCTTATGATTGCAATCGGCGCACTCCTTGTTTTTCTTGCAATCAAAAAAGAGATGGAACCCACCCTTCTGCTGCCGATGGGCTTCGGAACAATTCTTGTTAACCTGCCCCTTTCGGGCGCAATCGGCAAGGAAGGACCGATAACAGTTTTATTCGACGCAGGAATTGCAAACGAGCTGTTTCCGCTTCTGTTATTCATCGGAATCGGCGCAATGATTGATTTCGGTCCGCTGCTCAAAAATCCGTGGCTAATGCTTTTCGGCGCTGCGGCGCAGTTTGGTATATTCTTCACCTTCGTTATGGCAGGCTTCTTCTTTGATATAAAGGATGCGGCTTCAATTGCCATAATCGGTGCGGCAGACGGCCCCACATCAATTTTCGTTGCTGATAAGCTCGGCTCGGCATATCTCGGAGCAATTATGGTTGCGGCATATTCATATATGGCGCTTGTTCCGATAATTCAGCCCCCTGTTATCAAGGCGGTTACAACAAAGAAAGAGCGCCTTATCAGAATGCCGTATAAAGCAGGCGAGGTTTCAAAAACAACAAAGATTGTTTTCCCCGTTATTGTTACTATTGTTGCAGGTCTTGTTGCACCCGCTTCAGTTGCGCTTGTTGGCTTCCTTATGTTCGGAAACCTCATCAGAGAATGCGGAGTTCTCAACAGCCTTAGCGAAACCGCACAGAATGCCTTTGCAAATTCAATAACAATTATGCTTGGCATTGCTGTTGCATCAAGAATGCACTGGGCAGAATTTGTTAACATTGAAACAATTATGATTCTTGCACTCGGCTTGGTTGCCTTTGTTTTCGATACAGTTGGCGGCGTTATGTTTGCAAAATTCATCAACATATTTATGCCGAAAAACAGAAAGATTAATCCTATGATTGGCGCAGCAGGTATTTCCGCATTCCCGATGAGCGGACGTGTTGTTAACCAGCTCGGTCTTAAAGAGGACCCGCAGAACTTCCTGCTTATGTATTCAATCAGCGTAAACGTTTCGGGTCAGATTGCTTCGGTTATCGCAGGCGGTCTTATCCTTGCGCTTGTTGCACCACTTGTTTAAGGAGGATGAAATATGCTTACAACACTTAATATTATAGCTATGCAGCTTGTAACGATGTTTGCAGGTCTTTCTTTCAGAGGCGACTCCTGGAGGCAGACGCTTCCTGCAATGGTTATCGGAATGCTCGGAATATTCCTTGTTATCGGAATCATAATTGCTGCAACATACCTTCTCAACAAAGCTTTTTCAAAGAAAAAAGATAAGGATAAAGAAGAAGAATAAAATAAAAAACCTCCTGGTTTTACCAGGAGTTTTTTATTTTAGAATTATTCTCTGAACTGAAGCTCATAAAGAGATTTATAGGTTGAGCTGTTTTTCATAAGCTCCTCATGGGTTCCGAGCTCGGTTATTTTTCCGCTTTCAACAACGGCTATTTTATCCGCATTTCTTATGGTTGAAAGCCTGTGGGCAACAACAATTGTTGTTCTTCCCTTGCAAAGCTCATCAAGCGCCTGCTGGATTAAAACCTCGGTTGTGTTATCAAGAGCGCTTGTTGCCTCGTCAAGAATTAGGATTGCAGGGTCTTTAAGGAAAACTCTTGCAATTGATATTCTTTGCTTCTGTCCTCCCGAAAGGCGTATTCCCCTCTCGCCTATTTCGGTATCATAACCATCGGGAAGGCTCATAACAAAATCATGCATATTGGCATTTTTTGATGCCTGGATTATCTCCTCATCGCTTGCATCAAGACGTCCGTATTTAATATTATCCTTGATTGTTCCCGAAAACAGAAAAACATCCTGCTGAACAATTCCGATATTGCGCCTTACGGAAGCCATTGTTAAATCCCTTATATCCATGCCGTCTATAAGAATACTTCCGCCGTTTTCATCAAGCTTATAGAAATTCGGTATCAGATGGCAGATTGTTGTTTTTCCGCCTCCCGAAGGACCGACAAGAGCAAGCTTTGTTCCGCTTGCAATTTCAAGGGAGATATGGTCGAGAACTCCCTTTTCTTCATTTTCGGTATATGAAAAGCAAATATCCCCCAGCTCAATATCGCCCTTGGCAACGCCCATATCAACGGCGTTCGGCGAGTCCTCTTCCTCGGGAACATCCATAATCTCAACAAATCTTTTAAAGCCCGTTGCGCCGTTTTGCCACTGCTCTGTGAAATTAACAAGGGTCTGAACAGGCTGTATGAACAGATTGACCGAAACAATAAAGGTTGAATAATCGCCGAAGTTAATCTTGCCTTCGTAGAGAAAAATACCGCCTGCAATCAGAATAATAACATTAAAAACATCGGTTACAAACGAGGTTGAAGAGAAGAATTTTCCCATTGCGCTGTAGGACTTTCTTGAAGCCTCAACAAAGAGCTTGTTTCCGACTTCAAATTTTTCAAGCTCCTTATCGGCATTGGTGTATGCCTTTGTAACACGTATACCCGTTATTGAGCTTTCAAGCGAAGCGTTGATAACGGCATTGCTCTTTCTTCTTTCGGCGAAGGCATTTCTCATACGCTTTCTGTAGTACGCCGAAACAATAATCAAAAGCGGAACGCAGGTGAATATTATCAGCGTGAGCCAGATATTGATTGTGCAAAGATAGATAAAGCTCAGAACAATCATAATTGAGCTTGTTAAAATGTTTTCGGGACCGTGGTGGGCAAGCTCAACAACCTCAAACAAATCGTTTGTCATTCTTGTCATTATTGCGCCCGTTTCGTTATCGTCGAAGAATGAAAACGGAAGTTTTTCAAGATGGGTAAAAAGCTCCGTTCTCATCTGCTCCTGCATTCGGGTTCCAACCATATGCCCCTGATACTGAACAAAATATCTCAGCAGCATCCTCACAAAATACAGAAATAAAACAGTTAAACCTGCAACTATTATTGCCCTGTAGTTTTTATTCGGAATATAATCATTCAGCATTCTGTTTGTCATAACGGGATAAATCATTCCGAGAAGGGAGATTAAAACAGAAGCTCCCATATCCGCCGAAAACAAAAGCAGATGCGGTTTATAATACGAAAGAAATCTTTTTAACATAATATGTACCCTTAACTATGCATTTTGCGTTATTATTTTGCTCCCCATTCATTTCTGAGCTTAGTCATTATCTCCATAACGTCAAGCGTTAAATCAAGCTTCATTTTGTTTCCGCCGCCTGAAAGCGCCGTTTCCATATCCTCAACCTCATAGTGAAGCGGATAAATATCCTCGCTGCAGCGAATTTCAATCGGAGCTCTGCCGTCGTTAAAGATAATATTTGCCCTTGTTGCACGGTTGAAGTTATCAAATTCAACATAGCCCTTTTCAAATGAAGCAATCGCAGTACGGGGCAGCTTAGCCGAAAAAGAGAGCTTAACATTTGCCATTTCGTTTTTGCTGTTTGAAAGAAGGATAATAGCATTATCATCAACTCCCGTTGGCGCAAGCGTTGCAATTGATTTTATTTCGCTTGCATTTTCACTGAGGAAAAGCCTTACAAACGAAAGCGCATAAACGCCTATATCAAGCATTGCTCCGCCTGCAAGCTCGGGGCTGAAAAAGCGATTTGTTATATCGTATTCCTTCTTTGTTCCGAAATTAACATCAAGCATTTTAAGCTTGCCGAGTGAAACGTTTTTAACATGGCTGAAAACCTCATCGAAAACGGGCATATGATAAATGGTCTGCGCCTCAGCAAGAATAACGCCGTTTTTCTTTGCAGCCTCAACCGCCTTTTCAAGCTCATCAAAACTAACCGTTATCGCCTTTTCGCAAAGAATATGCTTCTTGCTTTTTGCAGCCTTTAATATGTATTCAATATGGCAGTTATGCGGAGTTGCGATATAAACAACATCAATGCTCTCATCCGCAAAAAGCTCGTCTGCGCTTGAATATACTTTCTCAATTCCGTATTTATCGGCAAAAGCCTCTGCCCTTTTGGCTGTTCTTGAATAAACGCCGCAAAAGCTCTTCCCTCTCTGAACCATAACCTTTGCCATATCGCTTGCAATATCTCCGCAGCCGATACACGCCCAGTTATATTTTTTCAACCAAATCATCCCCTTCGAGAAGAATATTTACGCTTGAAATTTATATATTTGTATAGTAAAATTATATTATACTCCAAAGGATTTTGCAATATTAATTATAATTAATCGAGGT
>CAMYWU010000143.1 GCA_947302895.1 uncultured Clostridia bacterium
ATTGTTACAGAATCAGTATATCCACCGTCAAAAGACCTTGCAGTAATTGTAACAACTCCGTCATCTATGAATCTGACAAGTCCGTTATTATCAACTGCTGCAATGCTTTCATCGGAAGATGACCATTCTATATCCGTATAGTTGAGGTTTGAAGCATTACCGCTTGTGCTTGAAAGAGTTGCGCTAAGCTGAGCTGTTTCATCTGTTGCAACTGCGCTGAAATCCTGCTGATCAATACTAATGCCGTTTACAACATATCTTGCCATAACAACAGTTATAACCCTTGATGTTTCTCTGCCGTAAGGATCGGTATAAGTAATTTTCAGCTTTGCGTAGCCGGAGGGACGAATGGTAATTTTACAGGTTGCGCTTGCACCATTTGATGAAAAATTCATCTGTGAGGATGAAATATTCTCTATTTTAACGCTTGAATACATTGCGTTTTCGGGATAAACGCTTGCTGTTATATTACATGAATTCTGGGTATAAACATTTGAATAGCCGTTATTAAAGCTTACTGCGATGCAGTCTTTTTCATCAACACTTGAGCTTTCAATTTGCTGTCCGTAGGTGTTTTTACCAATCCAGTCAACGTTGATTTTTTCGATATATATAAAGGGATGTTCCGCAAGAGCGCCAGCGGCAGTATTAAGATTTTCAGTTATAGCGTCTATATCATTCTGATCAAGAGAATAATTATCCACAGCGCCCTGAGCCTCTTCATACGCTTCTTTAAAAGCAATTCCGTATTCATATTCATAGTCGGTATAAACAACATCCCTATACGCTTGAATTGCTTCAATAAGGGCTTCCTGATTTACATTTGTTCTTGCAAAAACAGTGTCTGTAAATCCGCCGTCGAAGGTTGTAACTGTAATCGTTGCCGCACCTGTTGCAATAAAGGTTACGTTACCGTTATTATCAACAGTTATTGCCTCGGGATTGCTGCTTGAATAAGTTACGTCTGTTAAATCAGCGCCGCCTGTCTGGAATATTCCTGAAGGCTGGGGCAAAACAGTATGATTGAGTTTAACTGTGTCGCCGATATCGCCGCTTATCTCTTCCATATCAAGACTAACAGAGGTTACAGGTGTTTTTGCAAAGGATACATTAACGTCTGCATTGTATTTATTTCCGAAATGGTCGGTTATTGTGCAGGTTATTGTGCTGTAGCAAGCCTTATTTGAAGCAGGTTTGCAAACACCGTCTGAGGAAACCTTTATCGCACTGCTTGAAGAGCTCCATTCAATGCTTTCATAGTTAGCGTTATATGGATATACCCTGACTTTAAGACTCAATGAAGACGATGTATAAAGGCTGAGTGTACCAACATTATCCTGATAATATTTAGAAGCCTTATCGCCGTCAAGATATATTTCGCTGTTTGTTATATAAATGTATTCCTTAAGCGATGAATATGCATTTGAAAGCGCTTCGTAAGCCGAGTCAACCTCGTCCTGAGTTGCCTCAGAATTCTCCAATACTTCTTTTGCATTATTCATTTGATTGATATAAGCCTGGTAGGTATCGGGGAAATAGCTTGTTTCGTTTAAATTCAGCGCTTCGTATGAGTTAACTAACTCTCTGAGCGCATCAAAGTTTGTTATAACATAAACTGAGCAATCAGCAGTATAACCGCCGTCGCAGGTTGTACAGGTAATAATGCAGTTTCCTCCGCGAAGGAATGAAACATTGCCGCTTGCATCAACGCTTGCTATGCTTTCATCACTTGATGACCAAATAACATCAGAAATATTAGCTTTTGAAAGGGTTGAATTGGGAAGAACTGTTGCGCTAAGCTTTTGATTCTCGCCAATCTTACCCTCTGTTATTTCATAAGTGTTTAGCTCAACGCCCGTTGCAGGAGTTTTAGCAAATGCAACATAAATGCTATCAGTTGATTTATTTCCAAGATAATCGTAAACAGAACAAGTAATAACTGAATAGCAAGCGCTATTTGATGCAGGAGTACAAACGCCGTTTGAATTAACTTTAACCGAGCTGTTTGATGAAGTCCATTCAACCTTGCTACACATTGCATCTTCAGGAGTAAGCTTATAGTTTAAGTCGTAATTGCAGGAAGTATAAGTACTTAAAGTTCCAACATTGTACCTGACAAATTTCTTTTCAAACTCCGTATTATCCTTTGAAACAATCGTAACTGCGCCAACGGATACATATCCGCCAAGCGCATCAAATTCATCTAAAAGAGCATTTGCATATGTTTCGCAGGTGGACTGCGATGCCATTTTGTAGTCATAGAGAACGAAGGATGCTTTGTCAAGCTTCTTCATATAATTTGAATAAAGAGCCTTGTTCTCCTCAGTTCTTTTGACAACTGTTCTGTCGCAAAGATTAATAACATTTGCAAGATATTCCTTGTTTGCAACAACTGTAACGGGAATTTGTGATACTATTCCGCTATCGTATGAAACGCAGTATAAATTAGCATATCCAACATCGTTAGCTTTAATTGTTGCGCTGCCCGAAGTATCGTTACTATCCCAAACGGATAATATTTTCTCGTTATCGCTGTACCAAAATGCTCTTGAACAAGCGTAGAGGTTAATTGTAAGGTTTCCTTCAAATGTCATTGAATGAGAAACGCTCTGCGAATTACCTCTTACTATCTCAATTTCATTTGTATCAATTGTATTTGTTAAAGCCTTATTCCTTGTTAAAACAAAGGTTATTTTATCTGATTTAACTCTTCCGTCTTCGCTCTCGCACCAGATGTTAACAGCACCGGTGCTTTCTGAGCCATATTTTGCACGAACCTCAATTGATTTTTCTGAGGTACTCTCGTTCTTAATCTGGAAGCTATCGTTATCAATATGCCAAATAATATTTGTATTTGCGGCATTATCAGGTTCAATATTTGCATATACCTTGATTCCCTTGTTATAGAGAATAGCGGTTGTGTTTTCTTTAACAGTAACAAAAGTAATATTCTCGCCGTTAATATCACGCTTAACAACGCTGGGCTCGCTCGAATTGCTGAGCTTTTCAGGAGTTAACTCAATTGATTTAACAGGAGTACTGTTGTTAATTTCCTTTGTTTTGGTTATTGAGGAAACCTCATAAAAGCTGCCGTCAAGGAGCTTATAGCCTGTTTTAACATTTAAGGCAATGGTTGAAGTTCCGTTACCAAATGACTTATAATGACCGTTACTGTCTATTTGAGCAAAGTTATCGCTTGCGGGATAATCACTTTCAGCCCACGTATAAACAGCGCTTCCATTCTCAGCATAATCAGTTAGAATGCCCCATTGACTAATTATTGTCCATGACGAAGAACGCTCAGGATATGCAGTGTATGTAAAATCGCATTCCTCGTTTGTATCAAGATAATCAGGTCCGTTTATGGTTAAGTCAGATAGCTTCTGACCCGTTCTTCCGGTAACCTTAATAGTCTTTGATTTTGATATTTTATTTTCAATAGTGGTTGCAGTTATTGTTACTTCTTTTGAAGATGTGCTGAATGAACCGCCGGAATCCCTACCGGTTACAATACCTGTTTTCTCATCAACTGAAGCAATGCTTTCATCTGAGGAACTCCAAATAATATCGTTTTTATCACCCGTACTCGGTTTAATATCCTTTAATGTCAACTGGATTTGTGAGCCCTCCTGAACCTTGGAAAGACCTTCTATTTCAAAGTCCTCAAGAGGTACGGGCTCGATTACATTAAATGTTATAGTATCCTTATAAGCAAATTGCAAAGCATAGTTAACAACCGTTTGAAGAGTTCCGTTTGAATTATTAAAATACTCTTCAAGATTGCCGTTGTTTTTGCTTATTGCAAGAGTTACATCAAGAATACCCTTTAAAACTGTTTTATTAACATTAAGGCCAAGATAGTCAACAAGAATATCCGCAACCTGAGCAGTATCCATATCCTCGTTTTCTTCAAGAAGCTTATCGATAAAGATAAGCATTTTTTTAACTCCCTCAAAAACATCTGCTGAATCAGGAGAAGCAGTTACCGTAACAGTTCCGACCCCGTAGAAGCTAACAAGTCCGTTTTCATCAACGCTTGCGATTTCAGAACCACTGTTGAAAACAGAATTGCTCTTTATGCTGTATTCAACACCATAATGAAGTCTTAAAGGCGTAGTTATAGCTGTTAACTGTACTGTTGAGCCAACGGCAACAGTTGTATCAATCTCTTCTTTATTGGTTATATGAGTTCCGTTTGGAAGAAAATCAGCGTACCAGGCGTCATTCTTTTTAACAAGAATTTCAAGTGTGTCCTCGCATATAACATTTCCGCTTGCATCCTTAAGCTGAAGATGAATAACTGAATTGATTGAATCAAGGTATTCTTCAAGTGATGTTATAAGAGAATCGGCATATGAATTGTCGCCAAGTGCGTTTCTCATTAGCTCAATAATCTGCTCGGTATCCATTGTGTCAACATCAATAGTGTCGTTGAAAAGTGCGCTTTCAATTAATGAGCCAAGAGAATTACCAATAAGCGGAATTGTTTTAACCTCGC
>CAMYWU010000144.1 GCA_947302895.1 uncultured Clostridia bacterium
GAAAAGCTTGCAAAAATCGGAAACGGGATTATCGGCAACGGCTGCGACGGCGTTTTTGCCTATACTCATCCCTTCGGCTGTTCACAGCTTGATGAGGATTTGGAAAACACCCAGAAGATTCTTGCTGCGCTCGTTAATCATCCGAATGCAGGCGGAGTTCTCGTTGTTTCTCTCGGCTGTGAAAACAATAATTTAAATGAATTTACGCCGTTTTTAGGAGATTATGATAAAGACCGAGTTAAATTCCTTGTAACCCAGGATGAAGGCGACGAGCTCGAAGAGGGAAAGCGCCTTCTTGAAGAGCTTTATAATGAGGTTAAAGACGATAAGAGGGAAGAGGCAGGAATAGATAATCTTATCGTTGGCTATAAGTGCGGCGGCTCGGATGCGTTTTCGGGAATAACTGCAAATGCGCTTTGCGGCAGGGTTAACGAAAAGCTTACAAATGCAGGCGCCAGAACGATTCTTACCGAAGTTCCCGAGATGTTCGGAGCGGAGCATTTGTTGATGAGCCGTGCAGAAAACGAGCAAGCATTTAATAAGATTGTTGATATGATAAACGGCTTTAAGCAGTATTATTTTTCGCACGGTAAGGAATGCTATGAAAATCCCTCACCGGGCAATAAAGAGGGCGGAATAACAACGCTTGAAGAAAAGAGCCTCGGCTGTATTCAAAAGGGCGGAAAATCGGTTGTAACCGACGTTTTGAGCTATGGCGAAAGCTGCAAAACAAAGGGACTGAATCTCTTAACAGGCGTTGGAAACGATATTGTTTCAACAACGAATTTAACCGCTGCCGGAGCGCATATAATTCTTTTCACAACGGGTAGGGGAACCTCTCTTGGTGCACCCGTTCCAACGCTTAAGATTTCATCCAATACAGCTCTTTTTGAGCGAAAACCGAATTGGATTGATTTCAATGCAGGAAGCCTTATTGACGCTCGGGCGGATGATATCCGCCCCTACGGTAACAATGTAGGGGACAGCGCCCCCGACGTCCCGCAAAATGCAAGTTTTGACTCACTTGCCGATGAATTGTTAAAGCTGATTATCGAAACTGCAAACGGAAAGAAGACTAAAAACGAAATTAACGAAATAAGAGATATTTCAATTTTTAAAGACGGGGTAATACTTTAAACGAAGGCTTCATCCACTCGGATGGAGCTTTTTTGTATCTAAAAGGTTACAAATGCTTGGTAATTATTGCAGAAATTTAAAAGGCTGATTTGTTAAAATCTTCTAAATATTCATAATTTATTAATACTTCATTGACTATATTATACAATATTTATATAATTATATTGATATTAAAGATTTTAGGGAGGTCTTTTTATGAAGAAAACAGGTAAAAGAATAATCTCGATTCTTTTATCAGCATTGATGGTTATCTCTATGATACCCAGCTTTGCTTTTTCGGCTTTTGCGGGTGATGCAAGCGGTTCACAGTCTGATTTCTTAACAAGTGCTTCGACTATGAACGATGGCGTTACTGCAAACAAAACACTTACTTGGGATAACAGTAAGAACGGCGTTTATTTCGACGGTTCAACTTCTGTTACTCTTGAAAGCAATCCGCTCAAAAATGTAACTCAGTCAAGCGGATTTATTATTTCGATGGATGTGTATAATACTGACAGTTCTCTTGTTAATAAGTATTTACATTTCACAAACGGCAGTCAGAGATTTTCTGTTGAAGGCTCTTCACCCGATTGGTGGACTCGCTACAGAACAGAAATTTCAAACGGCTCAAACACAAGAGGATATTATACCTCCGATTTTACAAGCGGTGATTACTGTAATCCTACAGCTTCCGCTAACGGAAACGATTCTTATCCAACTAATGAGTGGTATACATTAACTCTTGTTATGAACACCGACGGATCATATTCTTATTACCGTAACGGTGATTTGCTTGCCACATTCAAGAGTGATTATATCAGCACCGGCAACGGCGGTGGTCTTACTAATGAATCAGCAGCAAATGTTGTTGCAGGGCTTACAAATTATTATATCGGCGCAAGCAACGGCAGCGGTGCTGACGGATTTACGGGTTATATCAGAAATGTTAAATTTTTCGACAATGCTCAGAATATTAACGTTCAGATTGCACGCTACGAAGCAAAGATGAGCTGCGGCAAGATTTTTAAGAACCTTTCTGCAGGTTACAGCGCTTATCTCGACGCTAAAACTGTTCTTGATTCATATACCTTCGGTGATTCAAGCGCAGGCAAAGCAACAGCTTCCGACCTTAACACTAAGGCATCTGCTCTCAGCACTGCAGTCGGCAATATGACAGAGTGGACACAGCAGGGCGCTAAATCTATTGAAGCATTTAAAATCTTTGATGGCGACACAAGCAGCGGTAACGAAACCTATCCAAATAATGGTAGATATCCTGACGCTGTACATAACCTGCTCTATGTTCAAACAAATCTTAAAATGAATGGAACATATTGTCAGGCATATTCTGCAACCGGAACCGGTACTTTAGTAAAAAGAGAATTGTATTATCCTCAGGCGACAATGCTATATGCCGATGACAGCAGCGATCCGACAATACCTATTCTTCTAAGGTTATATTCTTCTGATAAGAACAAAACAAGATGGGCGTTAACTGCGTTTCAGGATGCCGAAGAAACTAAATGGTCTTTAACTAAGAAGAACAGCAGTGGTTACTATAAGTGGTTTGGCGGAGATAAGTCAATGGACTATGCTTGGAAGTATTACTATGGAGAAGGCGAAAAACTGTTTAATGCAACTGGTAGTAATGATTCAAGTTATAGTTCAAGTCATACTCTTCAAACTTCTAAAAGCGGTTGGAGTTCTTTTAACAATGATCAAACATATGTAAATTACATAACCTATATTGGATCTATGAATGATAATGTTGCTTATGATGAGATTACTCCCTCGTTTAAGGTATATTGTCACGATTCTAATACTTATTTCACAACTGATGGATTAAGCGGCACGGTTAAGGGCGGCGTTGGTAACAGCAACGGATTCGACGGTAAAATTCACGTTATCAACTATGCTCGTCTTATTCACAAAATCAACAGCTACAGCGGCTCTGCTTACGGAATAAATATTGCAAACTATACTCAGAACAGAGCAAACGGCAATAATAAGACCGTTGCAAACTTCTTTACAGCATTTGACGCTATGACAAGCTATGACCTTCACAGCTATTTCACATCCTCAAATAACTGGGATGGATGTCAGAGCGCTATGACATCGGTTATAAACGGTATGAACAACCAGTCTGTAACAGCTGATGTTGACGGTTACGACGCTCTTCGCACAGCAATTACCTATGAAGGCGTTATTGCTAATCTCGGAGACGGAATTCCTCACAGCGTAAGAGAAATGGCAGCAATTCCTGACGGTGAAGATACATACAGAAACTTTAATGCTTTTGTAACTGCATACAATGCCGCAACAGGTCATATGGCTGCTCTTAACGGCGGAGCATATTCAAACGATACAACAGCAGCAGACCTTGCAGACAATCTTATTGCTGCTTTCAATAACCTTGGTATAAAGGGTGCTGAGGAGCCGACTATAACCGGAAATACCTTTATCGGTAAGAACGAAACAGTAACAATTACAAACAACGATACAAACGGTGCAGTTCTTCACTACAGCATTGCTTACGACGGTGAAGAAACACCGAGCGTTGATACAACAATCAACACAGCAAGCGCTGACATCAGCGTATTTGCAAATTCCGACGAATACGGAACCGCGCTTGTAAAAGCTTGGGCTGTTGATGCAACCTCGGGCGAAAGCTCCAGCATTGCAACCATAACCTGCATCAACAAGGATTATGAGGCTGATACTCTTGTTTATCAGGAATCCTTTGACGGCGCAAGAATTGACGGAACTGATTTCTTAACAGGAAGCACAAACGGAGTTAACGGAACACTCGCAAACAGCGGAACTGTTCATGTTGAAGGCTCTGCAGGTGCAGATTACGACAAGAGAACCGATGTTCTTAAAATTGATTCAGCTAATGCTGCTTCAAGAGGTAACTATGTTCAGTTTAGCAACCCGCTTGCTTCTTCGATAAACAGGGCATATGCAAAGGACAGAGGTGTAACTATTTCCTTCTGGCGCCATATGAATGCCGACTGCGCTGCTTGGCTTAATGCAGTTAACTTTACTTCATACGACAGCGAAAACACGGCTAACAGATTCAGATATGCAACATTAACTGCATCCGGAAGATTAACATTTGTTCAGAGGGATAACAACGGCGGTAATGCAGAAAACGGCGGCTGGATGGACTATTTCCCGTATGATAACGATATTACAAATCATTCAGCTTCAGTAAATACTGGATTCTGGACAAATATCACGCTTACTGTTGATGCAAAAGCAACAACAGTTGGTGAAGCATTCAAAATTTATATCAACGGCGTACCTCATGATGTTCGTTCAACCGACCTTGCCGAGATTGTAAGAAGCAAGGGCGGAGATTACGGCTCAATGAGC
>CAMYWU010000145.1 GCA_947302895.1 uncultured Clostridia bacterium
TCAACACTTCTTTTATTTTTACTTACTTGGTCTCACATCATTGACAAATGTACAACTGATTGCTGAGGAATTATGTTTAGTTGCTTGTAATCATATTAAAATTATGATATACTGTTTTTTGTTATATAGTGAATGCTTATATGCATTTTTGATGATTTAGCACAAAGGAGAAAAAATATGATTATCGAATTAAAAGGAAAAATCGATTCGTCAAACGCAGGAGAAACCGAAATGAAAATCAATATGCAGGTCGGAGATTATAAAAGCGAGCTGGTTATTGATGCATCAGGACTTACATATATTTCAAGCGCAGGTCTTCGTGTTATTCTTCGTCTTAAGAAAGCAAATCAGTCAACAAAGGTTATCAACTGCAACCCCGAGGTTTATGAGATTTTTGATATGACGGGCTTTACCGAAATGATGGATATCTCAAAGGCATACAGAAAGCTTTCCGTTGAGGGCTGCGAGGTTATAGGCGAGGGCGCTAACGGTATTGTTTACCGTACCGACCCCGATACCATTGTTAAGGTTTATAAAAACCCCGATTCGCTTGAAGAAATACATAAGGAGCGTGAGCTTGCACGTAAAGCCTTTGTTATGGGCATTCCAACGGCTATTCCCTATGATGTTGTTCAGGTTGGCGACCTTTACGGCTCAGTATTTGAGCTTCTTAATGCAAAGTCTTTTGCAAAGCTCATTATTGAGGGCGGGGATGTTGACGCGCTTGCTAAGGACAGCATTGATATTCTTAAGATAATGCATAAAACCATGCTTAAGGACGGCGAGCTTCCGAGCAAGAAAGAGGAAGCAATTATGTGGGCTGAGTATGTTAAGCCCCATCTTCCCGAAGAAATCGGCGAAAAGCTTATTGAGCTTTTCAAAGCCATTCCCGAAACAAACAATATGCTTCACGGCGATTATCATATTAAAAATATAATGCGCCAGGGCAATGAAAATCTTCTTATTGATATGGATACCCTTTCACTCGGTCATCCGATTTTTGAGCTTTCCCAGATGTATCTTGCATATCTTGGCTTCAGCGAACTCGACCCCGAGGACACAAAGAGATTTCTCGGCATAGACCGCTCTGTTTCCGAGCAGTTCTGGAACAGCTCACTTAAATATTACTTTGATGATAAAGACGACGAGTTTATTAAGGATGCGGTTATTAAGGCTCGTATTATCGGCTATACCCGTCTTATGAGAAGAACTCTCAAGCGTGGTTCTCAATCTGCAGCTAAGGACGTTATTGATAACTGCTACAGACAGCTTTGCGAGCTTGTGCCTTCTTGCGATAAGCTTTATTACTAAGATATTGAGATAATCTTTATGAGCTGTTTAACCGAAAAAGTTACCGCAAATGAATATACTGTTCCGTATATAAAATTCGGAAGCGGCAAAAAAACGCTTGTTATTCTTCCGGGGCTCGGTATTCAAAGCGTTATCCCGTTTGCTTCAGCTATTAAAAAGCAGTATGAAAGCTTCTGCAAGGACTATACTGTCTATCTGTTTGAGCGAAGAGAGGATATGCCGAAGGCGTATTCGGTTTATGATATGGCTGATGATACGGCAAAGGCTATTAATGAGCTTGGTCTTTCCGATATCTGCCTTTTCGGCGTTTCACAGGGCGGAATGATGGCAATGATAATTGCTTCTGAGTTTCCGCAGCTTGTTGGTAAATTAGCTCTGGGCTCAAGTGCGGCATTTGTTTCACAGGAAAGTGAAAAAGTGCTCTCCGAGTGGCTGAGCCTTGCTCAGAGCAAAGACACGCAGGGGCTTTATCTTTCCTTTGGCGAAAAGGTGTATTCAGCCGAATTTTTTCAACAGCATAAAAGTGCTTTTGAAGATATGGCAAAAACGGTTACCGAAAAGGATTTGAAGCGCTTTATAACACTTGTTAAAGGTATGCAGGGCTTCGACGCCCGTGAAATAATAGCAGATATAAAGTGTCCTGTTTTGGCAATCGGTGATACCTCGGATAATGTTCTCGGCTCAGAGTCAACGCCGCTGATTGCTCAGCTGATGAAGAATAAAACAAATTTTGAGATGTATATGTACAGCGGCTGCGGTCATGCGGCTTATGACACGGCTGAAGGCTACACAAACAAATTATCAGAATTCTTTAATAAGGAGTAGTTTTATGGACTATGAAAAGGCAGCTGTAAACGATGCGTCGGGTTTTGTGTTGCTTTCGGATTATGTTCCCTCGATAGTGCAGGAAATACGCTACTATTCAACATATAATTTCATCGGCGAGCGCATTGACGGATATGAGCAGCCCTGTGCGATAATAACAAAGGAAGCTGCAAGAGCGCTCAAAGCTGTTAGCAACGAAATGAATGTTAAGGGCTACCGTCTTAAAGTTTTTGATGCCTACCGTCCTGCAACTGCCGTTAAGCATTTCGTTTTATGGGGAATAGAGGACCTCGACCAGAAAATGAAGCCCTTTTTCTATCCCGAGCTTGAAAAAACGCAGCTCTTCGAGCTTGGCTATATTGCAAGCAAATCAAGCCATTCCCGTGGCAGCACAGTTGATTTAACGCTTCTTGATATGGCAACGGGCAAGGAGCTTGATATGGGAAGCCCCTTTGATTTCTTTGATGAGATTTCCCATCCCGATTATAAGAACATAACAAAGGAGCAGTATGAAAACCGTATGCTTCTTCGGAAGGTTATGATAAAGTACGGATTTGAGCCGATTGACTGCGAATGGTGGCATTTTACCTTGAAGGATGAGCCCTATCCGTCAACTTATTTTGAATTCCCCGTAACAACCGAGGTTTTGAAAAGATAATGTTTTACAAAAGTATTTACAAGCGTAATTTTGTATGATATATTATATTTGTAAAAAACATTACGTAAAGGAGATAAAAGCATGAAACTCTATATGAACGAGAAAGTATTCTCATGGAAAGACAAATTCAGTATCAAAACCGAAAGCGGCGAAGACAGATACTATGTTGAAGGCAAGGCTATTTCCCTTGGCAAAAAGCTTCGTATCTATGATACCGCAGGCAATGAGCTTGCATTTGTAAATCAGAAGCTTGTTTCCTTAACCCCGAAATTTACTATTGAAATCAATGATGAGGAAGTTGCTATCATCAAGAAGAAGATTACTTTCTTAAAGCCCAAGTATATTATCGAAGGTCCCGGTTGGGAGGTTAAGGGTAACTTCTTCAGCCACGATTATGAAATCACAGAGAACGGCAGAACCATCGTTGCAATCCATAAAAAGTGGATGTCATGGGGCGACGCTTTCGAGCTTGATATCGAAGATGAAAGCCAGGAAGTACTTGCTGTTGCCGCTGTTCTTGCAATTGATGCGGTAATGGACAGCCAGAACGACTGATAAATACAAATAATAAAAAATCAGGCTGACTCTTAACGAGTCAGCCTTTTGTTATAGCTATTTGGATTTATTTTTCTTCTTTTTTTCCTTCTTTTCTTCTTTCGAAGCTTCCTCTTCCGCTTTGATTTCGCTTCTCAGCTTAAGTATTTCCTTATCAGTTTTATATGTTGCCAAAACTCTCGGACGAACCTTAAGTCTGTAAATATCATAGACTATCGATACAGTTGGAACTGCGCAAATCAAGCCGACAAGACCGAAATATTTGCCTCCGATAATGATTGCAAGGAAGGTTAAAACGCCGGGCATTTCGAGCTCCTTGCCCATAAGGTGGGGGTTGATAACCTTTTCAACAAACTGCTGAACCAGAATGCTGAGAGCTATGAAAATAATTGCCTTGATTGGACTTACCGCAGCAATAAGCAGCGCTGAAACGCCTGTTCCTAAAATTGCGCCGACGATGGGAATCAGCTGCGAAACCGTAATCAAAAGGGTTATTGAAAGCTTATACGGCATACCTGTTATCAGCATAACGACGAATGTTCCTGCGCCTGTGATAACTGCCTGAATTAAATTATATTTGAAGTAAATGGAAAACTTCTCGTTTATAAGAGAGAAAACGTATTTAGCTCTTTTATACGTTTTTGGCTGAAGAACCTTCTGAAGCAGAGCATCGCATTCCTGGGCAGCCTCTTCCTTTTGAAGAATAAGAACAAATGCAATAATTAAGCCAAGAACAAAGTTGATTAAAACATTGCCTGCGCTCTTAATTGTTGAAAGTGCGCCTGAAGCAATTTTGGAAACGTTTCCCTTCAGCCAATCAAGCCCTTTATTAATAGCGTTATCAATCGCATTTTCCGCAGATGTTATTATGCCTGCAAACCTCGGCTGCTTTGTTTTAAAGCTGTCGACAAAAGCTGTGAGTTTTTCCCATAATCCGGGCGCCTGCTTATAAAGGCTGATAAAGGTATCCTTTAAGTTGGGGATTATAAGACCTATTGAAAGTCCTGCAAAAACAACGAATATAAGCATCGAGGTTATGATTGAAAAAACCCTGTGTTTTTTTATATTGTATGGCTCACCCTTCTTAGCTGCGTGCTTTGCAAAGCCGTC
>CAMYWU010000146.1 GCA_947302895.1 uncultured Clostridia bacterium
TCTCTCCTTCAGCTCATTGTTCTTTTTCTCAACACTTCTTTTATTTTTACTTACTCGGTCTCACATCATTGACAAATGTACATTATATATTATAGCAGCATTTCTTGGACGGTGAGCGGCAATTCGGGAAGGGATGGCTATTACCGTCGTATACGGGCGTATGAAGCGGTATACGAAGCGATACGAGCTTATACGAATTATACCGATAATGATAATGATATTGATATTGATGGGCAAAAAAAGCGAAAAAAAATAGGCATTTGAATTGAACTGCACCAATTTGTATAGACAGCACAAAAAAGACTACCTGATGTAGAATATTAAATTTAGGCAACGCCTCTTGTTTTATTTTGTTTTTTATAATATAATTATACATATGTATAACTTATCGGAGGCGATTTTATGAATCGTAAATATCCAAATCTGCTATCCCCGGGAAAAATCGGCAAGGTTCAGCTTCGCAATAAAACCGTTATGGCGGCAATGGGAATGAGCCAGTCGGATAACGGCTTTGTTAACAAGGCTGTTTTAAACCACTATGAAGCAAGGGCAAAGGGCGGCGTTGGCGCAGTTATCGTTGAGGTTACCTGTGTTGATTCTCCGCTCGGGCTCAATACCAACGGAATGCTGATTATTGATGACGATAAATACATTCCGGGTATGACAGAGCTTGCCTCAGTTATACATAAGGGCGGAGCAAAAGCATTTTTGCAGATATCCCATACCGGAAGAGGCGCAAGAAGAAAAATCATAGGCGCTCAGCCCGTTGGT
The DNA here is from genome assembly GCA_947302895.1 of uncultured Clostridia bacterium. Taxonomy (GTDB): domain Bacteria; phylum Bacillota; class Clostridia; order Oscillospirales; family Acutalibacteraceae; genus Eubacterium_R. The sequence continues at coordinate 772 of CAMYWU010000146.1, forward strand.
CCGAGTGCGGTTGCAATGCCCTACTCTTTTATGATGGGACTTGAAAACGAAACGCCAAGAGAGCTTACCATTGATGAGATAAAAGCAATTGAGAATAAATACGCCCAGGCTGCGCTTCGTGCAAAAAAAGCTGGCTTTGACGGCGTTGAAATCCACTGCGTCGGTTATTATCTCGGACAGCAGTTTTTATCCTCAACGGCAAACATCAGAACTGATGAATATGGCGGAAACCGCAAAAACCGCATACGCTTTCATATAAACATTGTCAAAAAAATCCGTGAGCTTTGCGGAGATGATTTTGCAATAATTATTAAGCTATCCGTTGTTGAGCAGGGCAAGGATGCCGGAATATCGCTAACAGACGGAATATATTACTGCAAAAGATTTCAGAAGGCGGGCGTTGATGCAATTGAAATTCTTGCAGGAAAATGGTCGAGTGAAGCGGGCAAAAACGAAAAGCCAGAATCCGCTTATCCCGATTGTATGGCTGTTCCCCTGTCCCAGCTTATGAAGGCGGGCGTTTTGCTTGAAACAGGCAAAAAGCCAACCATTCCCTATATTGCAGGCGGACGTGCACAAAATCCGCAGGCTGCCGAAGAGGCGCTTTCAAAGGGCAAATGCGATTTGATTTTCCTTGGTCATGCGCTGCTTGTTCAGCCCGACCTTGTTAATCTTATCAACGAGGGCAGAGAGGATGAAATACGCCCCTGCATAGGCTGCGGACATTGCATTGACCAACAGCTCCAACACGGCGGCAGAGCAATTTGCTCGGGCAATGCCGTTCTTGCAAGAGGTGATAATGATTACAATATAGAGCCTGCAAAAAAGAAAAAACACGTTGTTGTTATCGGCGCAGGCGTTGCAGGAGTTGAAGCGGCAAGAATTGCGGCAATACGAGGCCACAGCGTTGACATATTTGATGCATCATCTGAAATCGGCGGACAGATGAATCTTGCCTGCAAGCCTCCCTTCAAACAGCATTTGGGTCTCCTTAAGCCCTACCTTGAACGCCAGCTTGAGCTGACAGGAGTTAATGTTCATCTCGGCAAAGCGCTTTCAAAACAGGATGTTCTTGATATGAAACCCGATGCAGTTGTTTGCGCAACGGGAGTTATACCAGCCGTTCTGAAAATTGAAGGGGCTGAAAGAGCGATAAGCGCAAACGATGTTTTAAGCGGATGCGAAACAGGCAAAAACGCCGTTGTTATAGGCGGCGGCTCAATTGGCTGTGAAACCGCCGAGCTCCTTTGCAGACAGGGCAAAAAGGTTGCGATTATTGAGCTTATGGATACCCTTGCAGGAAACACGGGCAAAACCGCCCAGACCATAATGCTCGGCCATCTTAAGCACAGCGGAGCAACGCTTTTAACAGGATGCCGTGTTGAAGAAATCACTCCGACAGAGGTTGTATACAAAAACAAAGAGGGCAAAATATCATCCGTTAAGGCAGACAGCGTTATAACCGCAATTGGCAACCGCCCGAAAACCGAGCTTTATGACTCGCTCAAGGATGAGATTGAAGAAATCTATAACATCGGCGATTCAAACGGAGGCGGAGTTATTCCAAATGCGGTTTATGAAGGATATATAACAGGAAACAGAATATAAAAAATAAGGCAGACATCAAAACGATGTCTGCCATTTTTTATTCCTGATTTGGTTTTGAAAATGAAACAATCCAATAATACGTTGGGATAATTAAGAATAATATCCAGGTGATTTTCCAGGCTCCCGTTGCAAAGCTTAAAATGAGATAGAGCGTAACAACACACTCTGGAATCGGAAGAAGGTTTAAAAACGCCTTCTTTGTTTTTGCCTTGCAGGCAGTTGCAATTCTGTAGTAAATCGGGATTGTTAAAAAGATAATCCAGAAAGGATGCCAGATATCAAGCGCATAGGAAAGCCCGCAATAGAGAATAACAACTATCAGGAAAAACGGGAATTTAATCATTGCCGCAGCGGTTTTCGGATATAATCCGTATTCGCCAACCTTTACTGCAACATTTTTAATCTTTGACTTAACACTGTTATCATTCCGTGGAGTTTGGTTTGTATCCATTTGAATCGCTCCTTATTTATTTCTGTAAATGATAGCTTCTCTTTCAGGGCCGTTTGAAACCATTGTGATGTTGCAGCCCATTTCGTTTTCAATGAACTCTACATAGTCCCTTGTTTCCTGCGGAAGCTCGTCGTAGTTTCTGATGCCTCTGATATCGCAATGCCAGCCCTTGAAGGTTTTAAGAACGGGCTTTGCTTTCTTAAGCAGAGGAGTAACGGGGAAATCCTTTGTTATTTCGCCGTCAATTTCATAACCAACGCAAACCTTAATCTCTTCAAGATATGAAAGGCAATCAAGCGCTGTCATAACAACCTGGGTTGCACCCTGGCATTCAATGCCGTATTTTGAAGCAACGCAGTCAAACCATCCAACTCTTCTCGGTCTGCCCGTTGTTGCGCCGAATTCGCCCTTATCGCCGCCGTGGATACGAAGCTCCTGAGCCTCGTCGCCGAAGATTTCCGAAACAAATTCGCCTGCGCCTACTGCGGAGGAATATGCCTTTGTTACAACAACAATATCCTCAATCTTGTGGGGCGGAATGCCTGCGCCAACTGCGCCGTAGCCTGCAAGAGTTGATGATGAGGTTACCATCGGGTAAATTCCGAAATCGGGATCCTTAAGTGTTCCGAGCTGACCTTCAAGAAGAATGTTTTTGCCCTCCTTGATAGCGTCTGCAAGATATTTATGAGTATCGCAAACATAGGGAGCAATCTTCTCCTTATATTCCATACAGGTATTATAAAGCTCCTCTTCATCAAGAAGGGGCTTATGATAAATGTGCTCAAGAGCAAGGTTTTTGAGAGTGCAGATATTTGCAAGCTTTGCTCTTAAAACCTCATCGTCGAAAAGCTCGTTTACCTGAATGCCGATTTTTGAGAATTTATCTGAGAAGAATGGAGCAATACCGCTCTTGGTTGAGCCGAAAGCATTTTTGCCGAGGCGCTCCTCCTCATATTCATCAAGCTTGATGTGATAGGGCATTAAAATCTGGCATCTTTCCGAAACAAGAAGCTTCGGGTTGAGCCCTGCCTTTTTAACCTGCTCAAGCTCGTTGATGAATTTATTGATATCAAGCGCAACACCGTTGCCGATAATGCAGGTTGTATGCTCATAGCATACGCCCGACGGCATTAAATGAAGCGCAAATCTTCCGTGCTCATTAATGATTGTGTGCCCAGCGTTTGCACCGCCCTGAAAGCGGATAACAATATCGCTCTGCTCGGCAAACATATCGGTTATTTTACCTTTGCCTTCGTCGCCCCAATTGGCGCCAACAATTGCTCGTACCATATTTATATCTCCTTTATGTGTTTATATATTAAGTATATTCTATGGTCGACTTCCCGCCGGGCGGTTCCCAAAATTTGTTTCGGCTTGGAGCGCCGACAAATTTTGACCGCTACGAAGCTCTTATTGCTTCCTTCATCTGCCACCGGCAGCGGTCGCAAACGAGCCATCGCCCCAGTTGGCGCCAACAATTGCTCGTACCATATTTATATCTCCTATTTAAACAGATTATTATCACACTTAGATATTTTACAATATTCTTGTTTAAAATGCAATACAAATTGTGATTTGTCGGGGAGTCAAAATGTTACAGGGGGGACACACCGCCTTTGG
>CAMYWU010000147.1 GCA_947302895.1 uncultured Clostridia bacterium
TAGTGGACTTACGAATCATCTTCTTGATTTCGTCAACGGTGATTGATTCCTCACCCTCTTCGAAATACTTCATCATAAGTTCTTCATCCTGCTCAACAATATGCTCAATAAGGTTTGTTCTGTATTCAGCAGCCTTATCCTTAAGCTCATCACGGATTTCTCTTGTTTCGAAAACCTGACCCTTGTTTCCTGCAGGATCAATATAAACGATTTCGTTATTATTGATAAGGTCAATAATACCCTCAAATGTTTCCTCCTGACCAATCGGAAGCTGAATGGGGAGCGCATTGCACTTGAAACGGTCGAGAACCATTCCAAGAACGTTATAGAAATCTGCGCCCATAATATCCATCTTGTTTACGAAAATCATTCTGGGAACTTTGTACTCATCAGCCTGACGCCAAACGGTTTCAGACTGGGGCTCAACACCGCCCTTTGCGCAAAGAACGGTTACAGAACCGTCGAGTACGCGGAGTGAACGCTGAACTTCAACTGTGAAGTCAACGTGGCCCGGAGTATCAATAATATTGATTCTATGGTCTCTCCAAAAACAGGTTGTTGCCGCAGAAGTAATGGTAATACCTCTTTCCTGCTCCTGCTCCATCCAGTCCATTGTTGCAGAACCTTCATGGGTTTCACCGATTTTATGGTTAATACCCGTGTAGAAAAGAATACGCTCAGTAGTCGTTGTCTTTCCTGCGTCAATGTGGGCCATAATACCAATATTTCTTGTTTCCTGTAGTGATACTTTTCTTGGCATTTTCTTGTCCACAGGGTACATACATTGAGAGCCTTGTACCCCTGCCTTTCTAAAGTTTCTAAAGTTTGTTTATAGCAGATATTAATATCTGAAATGTGCAAAAGCCTTGTTAGCTTCAGCCATTCTGTGTGTATCATCACACTTCTTAACTGCGCCGCCTGTTGAGTTTGCAGCATCCATAATCTCTGCTGCAAGACGTTCCTTCATTGTTCTTTCGCTTCTTGCACGAGCAAAAGCTGTGATCCATCTGAGTCCGAGTGTCTGTCTTCTCTCGGGACGAACCTCAAGCGGAACCTGGTAAGTTGCACCGCCGATACGGCGAGCCTTAACCTCAAGAACAGGCATAACATGTTCCATAGCCTCTTCAAAAACCTCAAGGGGTTCCTTACCTGTCTTCTCCTGGATTATATCGAATGCTCCGTAAACGATTTTCTGGGCAACACCCTTCTTTCCGTCGAGCATGATGTTGTTGATAAGACGGGTAACAACCTTTGAGTTATAAAGCGGATCCGGTAACACATCACGCTTAGCGATTTGACCTCTTCTTGGCATCTTCGCTTCCCTCCTTCATTAAAATTGATGAGTTCATAGGTACTCGGTTTTTTCCGTGGAGCCAACAATAGGTCATATATAATGTATAGATAAACTATTGTTAGTCCTGTAAAATTTTGTTAAGAATTGCTTTTATTACTTCTTAACTTTTGGCTTCTTAGCACCGTATTTTGAACGGCTCTGCATTCTGCCGGTTACGCCCTGAGTATCGAGAGTTCCGCGGATGATATGATAACGAACACCGGGAAGGTCCTTAACTCTGCCGCCACGAACCATAACAACGGAGTGCTCCTGAAGGTTATGGCCAACACCGGGAATGTATGCAGAAACTTCCATACCGTTTGTAAGACGAACTCTGGCAATCTTACGAAGAGCTGAGTTAGGCTTCTTAGGTGTGGCAGTTTTAACTGCTGTGCATACGCCACGCTTCTGGGGAGAAGCATTATCGGTCATAACGTTCTTCTTTGTGTTAAGACCTTTTAAGAGTGCAGGTGCTTTTGCCTTTTTCTCAAGGGACTTACGTCCTGTTCTGACAAGTTGATTAAAGGTAGGCAATAGTTTATCTCCTTTCTGTAAAATTTATGCGTATTTTAGCATGCGCATACGAAACATCTTCGATGTTAGTTGAGAATTGAGAATTAAGAGTTGAGAATTTCGGGTCGCTTCGCTCCGAATATATATCGGGTGTGGGCACCGCCCACCCGAAATTTTCCATTCTCAATTTTCAATTTTCAATTTAAATCAGCGAAGCTGTTTGATATACGCACGCTACGGAGCGCATAATGCGCTCCTTAGCGTTTTGTACAAATTAAATCTTCAAATTTTATGCAGTTTAACGAACATCCTGCCGATGCAAGTTAGTATTATATCACTATAATAATGACTTTGTCAAGTGTCAATTATTCTGCCATATTGCTGGTTAATAATTCCTGAAGCTGTTCAAGATTGAGGATTTCTTCACTGCCCTCAGCGCTGAAATAGCTCGGAACAACATCAACATCTCTGAAGATTTCCATACCTGTTCCTGCAGGGATGAGCTTACCGATAAGAACGTTCTCCTTAAGTCCGAGAAGCGGATCGCTCTTTCCTTTGATTGCAGCGTCGGTAAGAACACGGGTTGTTTCCTGGAAGGAAGCAGCTGAAAGGAAGGAATCAGTTGCAAGTGAAGCCTTTGTGATACCCATAAGAATCGGGATATAGGTTGCAAAGGTAAGTCCTTCTTCGCCTGCCTTCATTCTTGCTTCAACCTTATCGTTTGCAGCGTCAACATCTGAAACGTCAACCATTGTGCCTGCAATAAGGTCGGTGCTTCCTGCATCGTCAACTGTGCACTTCTTGAGCATCTGACGAACGATAACCTCAATGTGCTTATCGTTAATATCAACACCCTGGGTACGGTATGCAAACTGAACCTCTTTGATAAGGTAGTTATAAACTGCCTCTTTGCCGAGGATTGCAAGAACATCGTGGGGGTTCTTAGCACCCATTGTAAGTTCCTGACCCTTTTCAACATGAGTACCTTCAAGGATGTTTTCGTGAAGTCTTGCGCCGTAAGGAATGAGGTATTTCTTCTCATCGCCTGTTTCTGCATTATAAACAACAACGTGGCGTGATTTCTTGATTTCCTCAAAGCGTACGTCGCCTTCGATTTCGGTAAGAATTGCAAGCTGCTTTGGCTTTCTTGCCTCAAAGAGCTCCTCAACTCTGGGAAGACCCTGGGTGATATCCTCGCCTCCTGCAACACCGCCGGTGTGGAAGGTACGCATTGTAAGCTGTGTACCGGGCTCACCGATTGACTGAGCAGCGATTGTACCAACTGCCTCACCAACCTGAACGGGTTCGTTGAATGCAAGGTTTGAACCGTAGCACTTGCAGCAAACGCCGTTTCTTGACTTACAGGTGATGAGCGAACGAATCTTAACTGAGGTTATGCCTGCATCAACAATCTTCTGAGCATCCTCTTCGTTCATAATTCTGTCGGTATCCATAAGAACTTCGCCTGTTTCAGGATGGATAACGGGTTCAACAACATATCTTCCGACAAGTCTTTCCTCAATTGATTCAAGAACACGCTTGCCGTCCATAATAGCGTAAACCTCAATGCCCTCGTGGCAGCCGCAATCGTTATCACGGATGATAACATCCTGCGAAACGTCTACAAGACGGCGGGTTAAGTAACCCGAGTCAGCGGTACGAAGTGCTGTATCCGTTAATCCCTTACGGGCACCACGGGAGGAGATGAAGTATTCGAGAATATTAAGACCTTCACGGTAGTTAGCCTTAATCGGAACCTCGATGGTTTTACCTGAGGTGTTTGCAATAAGTCCTCTCATACCAGCGAGCTGACGAAGCTGTGATGTTGAGCCACGGGCGCCGGAGTCAACCATCATATGAATCGGGTTATGGGTTCCGTCGAAGTTGCTTGTAAGCTCATCGGAAACCTTGTTTGTGCAAACTTCCCAAGCCTTGATAACCGCTTCGCTTCTCTCTTCGTTTGTTATTTCACCGAAGTTATAATGAAGAGTAATTTCATCAACCTTAGCTTCTGCCTCAGCGAGATATTCCTTCTTCTTATCGGGGATGAGCGCATCGATAACGGCAACGGTTGTTCCCGAAACTGTTGAATACTTATATCCCTGAGCCTTGAGCTCATCAAGCATCTTTGAAGCGACTGAAACGCCGTGCTTTCTGATACATTTATCAACAATCTTGCCAAGACCGCCCTTCTTAACTACGAAGGAGATTTCAAGGTCAAATTCCTTATCGGGATCGTTTCTGTCAACAAAGCCGAGGTCCTGAGGAACGGGGTTGTTAAAGATAACTCTTCCGATTGTTGTTTTAACGAGTTTTGAATGAACCTCTCCGTCAACTTCCTTTGAGAAACGGATTAAGCATTCTGAATGAAGACCGAGTGAGCCCTCCTGGAATGCCATCATAGCTTCATCCTTATCACGGTAGATATTATATTTTGTAACCTCTTCGCCGTTGATTATCTCGGTTCTCGGTTCGCCCGGCTCGCCCTCTTTAATCATTGTTAAATAGTATGAGCCGATAACCATATCCTGGGTGGGAACAGCAACGGGCTTACCATCCGAAGGCTTTAAGA
>CAMYWU010000148.1 GCA_947302895.1 uncultured Clostridia bacterium
CGGACAATAAATTATAATAGTGGGTGCGGGCAACGCACTGTTTGTTTTGCGTTTCGAGTTTCTCGTTGCAAGTTCTCGGTTACTCGCTGCGCTCGGACAATTATAAATCGGAGCGCAGCGACCCTACAACGTGCAACGCATAACGCACAACACACAACGCACAATGCACAACGCACAACGCACAACGCACAATGCACAACGCACAACGCACAATGCACAACGCATAACGCATAACGAAAAAAATAATAATTTTTGCTTGACAACTTCCGTTCTCTTTAGTATAATAGCACCACTGTAAAGATAAAATGCTTTACAGGCAAAACAAATCTTCAGAAAGGGCTGGTAGTATGGCAAAGAATCTTGAAATATCAAATCTGCTTGATTTCTACGGCGAAATGCTGACCGAAAAGCAAAGAGATTTTTTGGATTACTACTATAATGAGGACCTTTCACTTTCGGAAATAGCCGAAAACGAGGGCATAACCCGTCAGGGTGTTCGTGATGCCATCAAAAGAGCTGAGGCTCAGATGCTTGATATGGAAAGCAAGCTAGGCTTATTTGAAAAATGGAGCGATTTAAGAAAAGGGCTTGATGAGATAAAGGAATGCGCTGAAAATATTTATCAGTATAATCTCAACCACATCCTTTCAAGAGAAATAAATGATAATTCCGCAAAGATTAAAGCAATTGCGGAATACCTGGGGGAGTGAGAACTTGGCATTTGAAGGATTAAGTGAACGCCTTGAAAATTCATTCAAAAAACTTCGAGCCAAGGGAAAATTAACCGAGGCTGATGTTAAAGAGGCAATGCGTGAGGTAAGACTTGCGCTTCTTGAAGCCGATGTTAACTACAAGGTTTCAAAGGAATTTACAAAAAAGGTAACAGAGCGTGCCATAGGCGCCGATGTTATGGAATCGCTGACCCCTGGTCAGATGGTTATAAAAATAGTAAACGAAGAGCTTACCGAGCTTATGGGCTCAAATGAAGCAAGGCTTGCAATTGCAAACCATCCGCCAACAATTATTATGATGTGCGGTCTTCAGGGAAGCGGTAAAACAACCCATAGCGCAAAGCTTGCCCTAAAGCTCAAAAAAGAGGGACACAGACCTCTTCTCGTTGCCTGCGACGTATACAGACCTGCCGCTATCAAACAGCTCCAGGTTGTCGGCGGTCAGGTTGACGCTCCCGTTTTTGAAATGGGAAATGAAAACCCTGTTCATATTGCTGAGGAATCAATAAAGCACGCAAAGGATTACGGCTACGATTATGTTATTATCGATACCGCAGGCCGTTTGCATATTGATGAACAGCTTATGGCGGAGCTAACAAATATTAAAGCAACCGTTCATCCCCACGAAATATTGCTTGTTATCGATGCAATGACTGGTCAGGATGCGGTTAATGTTGCAAAGAGCTTCAATGAAACGCTTGGAATAGACGGCGTTATTCTAACAAAGCTCGACGGCGATACCAGGGGCGGTGCAGCCCTTTCGGTAAGAGCTGTAACAGGCAAGCCGATTAAGTTTGTCGGTACGGGCGAAAAGCTTGATAACCTTGAAACCTTCTATCCCTCAAGAATGGCTTCCCGTATTCTCGGAATGGGCGACGTTCTTTCGTTCATTGAGAAAGCGGAAATGGCGCTTGATGAAAAGAAGGCAGCCGAGCTTGAAAAGAAACTTGCAAAGAATAAATTTGACTTAAACGATTTACTCGACCAGTTTGAACAGCTTGAAAGAATGGGCTCAATTAAGGATACAATAAAGCTCATTCCCGGAATAGGCAATCAGATTAAGGATGAGGATATTGATGAAAAGGCGTTCGACCGCTTCAGAGCAATCATTTTCTCCATGACAAAGGAGGAGCGTGCGAAACCCGAGATAATCAATGCCTCAAGAAAAAGAAGAATTGCAGCAGGCTGCGGAAAAACTGTTGAGGATGTTAATAAGCTTCTTGCTCAGTTTAAGCAGATGCAAAAAATGTTTAAGCAGTTTTCGGGCAACAAAGGACCGAAGGTCAGCAAAAAAATGCGCCGCTTAATGCAGCAGAATCCCGAAATGGCTCAGAAGCTTATGGGCAATTCGCAAAAGGGCTCACAAAATCCCTTCGGATTCTAAGGGCTATAATTTATCGGTAAAACCCAAATTTAATTTGGTTATAATATTATTTAACATATATTTACGGAGGTAAGAAAAATGGCAGTAAAAATCAGACTTCGCAGAATGGGCGCAAAGAAGGCTCCCTTCTATCGTGTTGTTGTTGCAGATTCAAGATATCCCAGAGATGGTCGTTTCATCGAAGAAATCGGAACCTATAACACAATGACAGAGCCTGCTCAGGTTAATATTGACGCAGATAAGGCTAAGAAGTGGATTGCAAACGGTGCTCAGCCAACAGAAACTGTTAAGAGCATTTTCAAAAAAGAAGGCATCCTTTAATCCCTGATTATTTGAAGGTATCAATAACAGGAGGTGTTTTCTTTGGAGGAATTGTTGATATCCATAACTAAAGGTTTGGTTGATAATCCAAACGAGGTTTCGGTCGATATTGATGAGCCAAACGAAGAAGGCGTAACCGTGTATCATCTCCATGTTGCCGAGGGCGATATGGGAAGAGTTATTGGTAAGCAGGGAAGAATTGCAAAGGCAATCCGCGTTGTTATGCGCGCCGCTGCAACCAGAAACGATGCAAAAATATCGGTTGAAATAGACTAACGAAAAACGCCCTCATTTTGAGGGCTTTTTTCGAATTACGAGTTACGAATGACGAATTACGAATTTCGGTTACTCGCTGCGCTCAAACAATTAGCTTCGAAATCTAAGCATAGACAAAAAGTTTTATATTTAATAATGGGTGAATTATGGAAAAGAATGTTGTTGTTGAAAAGAGTCTGGATTTTGCAGTAAGAATAGTAAAGCTTAATAAGTATTTATGCGATGACAAAAAAGAATTTGTTTTATCAAAGCAGCTATTAAGAAGCGGAACAAGTGTAGGAGCCAATATTGCAGAATCTCAGAATGCTCAGAGCAATAACGATTTTGTTTCAAAGATGGCAATATCAAGAAAAGAGTTATCTGAAACGATGTATTGGCTGGAACTTCTCTATAGAACGGATTATATTGAAAAGAAAGCGTTTGATTCGCTGTATTCAGATGCGGATGAATTATATAAAATTATCAGCAGTATAATCAAAACATCCGAAAATAAAAATGCAACGAAACGATAGTAACAGTATGTCAGAATTATTGACCGAGCGAAGCGAGAAACCGAAATTCGTAATTCGTAACTCGTAATTCATAATTATCAAATACGGTGATTTAAAAATGAAAGAATACTTAGAAATCGGAAAAGTTAATAATACCCACGGCTTGAAGGGCGAGGTTAAGCTTGAAATGTGGTGCGACGGGGTTGATTTTTTAAAGCAGCTTAAAACCGTTTATCTTGATGAAAACGCAAATAAGCCTTTAACAATTGTATCCGTTCGTCCTCAGAAGAATATTGCAATTATGAAATTTGCCGAAATAACCTCAATTGAGCAAGCTGAGGAGCTGAAAAACAAAATTCTTTTCTGCAACAGAAACGATGCAACGCTTGATGAAGGCGCATATTATCTTGCGGACGTTATCGGAAGCAGGGTTGTTGATATTGAAAGCGGCAGGGAATACGGCAAAATCTGCGATATTATGAACTACGGTTCAAGCGATATCTATGATGTTGTTAAGGATAAAAAGCATTATCTTATTCCTGCAATCCCTGATGTTGTTAAAGAGATGGATACTGAAAAACAGATTGTTTTAATTAAGGCTATGAAGGGGCTATTTGATGAGGATTGATATATTAACCCTGTTTTGCGATATGTGCAACAGCGTTCTTGGCGAGAGCATAATCGGAAGAGCAAGACAATCGGGAAAGGTTGAAATAAACTGCATTGATATCCGCAATTTCACCGAGGATAAGCATCGCAGGGTTGACGATAAGCCCTACGGCGGCGGAATGGGAATGATAATGCAGGCTCAGCCGATTTATGATTGCTATTCCTCGCTATGCGAAACTCTCGGCAAAAAGCCGCATTTGATTTATATGACTCCCCAGGGCAAAACCTTAACTCAGCAAAGGGTTAAGGAGCTTGCAAAAATGGATAATATTGCCATTCTATGCGGTCATTACGAGGGCGTTGATGAAAGAGTTATCGAGGAGCTTGAGCCCGAAGAAATATCAATCGGCGATTATGTTTTAACAGGTGGCGAGCTTCCTGCGCTTATTCTTGCCGACTCAATTTCAAGAATGCTCGACGGTGTTCTTTCAAACAGCGAATGCTTTGAGGAGGAGAGCCATTTTGCTTCCCTTCTTGAGTATCCGCAGTATACCCATCCCGCAGTATGGAGGGGCAGGGAGGTTCCCGAGGTTCTTC
>CAMYWU010000149.1 GCA_947302895.1 uncultured Clostridia bacterium
CAACGGGAAGGGAACCGCTGTTTCCGTAAGGGTCCCACATTGAGCCAAGAAACAATACGGTATAAATTGAAGGAATGAGCATAATTGCAAAAACAACTATTACCATAAAGTGTTTCTTTATAAATGCATGGATTTTAGTTTCTTTTTTTAGTTTTTTCTTCATAAAAAACATCACCTATATACAGACGGTATAAATATATAATACAAATAGTTATTTTAATCGCTGATATTATATTACTTTAAAATATAAAAGTCAATAATTTATTGAATTTAAATTATTAAAGATTTATAATATATGTAACATTATATAACAGGTGATTATATGACTTTGCATGAAATTATAGATTCATCAGATAATATTGTTTTCTTTGGCGGGGCAGGGGTTTCAACCGAAAGCGGTATACCCGATTTTCGCTCAGTTGACGGGCTGTATAATCAGAAATATGATTATCCGCCTGAGGAAATTCTCAGCCATAGCTTTTTTGAAAGAAATACTGAATATTTTTATAATTTCTACAGGGATAAAATGCTTTTCCTTGATGCACAGCCAAACAAGGCGCATCTCAAGCTTGCCGAGCTTGAAAAAGCAGGAAAGGTTAAAGCTGTTGTAACCCAGAATATTGACGGCTTGCATCAAAAGGCAGGGTCTAAGAATGTTTTTGAGCTACACGGCAGCGTTCACAGAAATTACTGCCTAAGATGCCATAAGCTGTATAACGCTGAGTTTATAAAAAATTCAAGCGGTATTCCAAGATGTGAATGCGGCGGGCTGATAAAGCCCGATGTCGTTCTATACGAGGAAGGGCTTGATAACGACACAATTGAGGGCGCTGTAAATGCAATAAGCCAGGCGGATTGCCTTATCGTTGCAGGAACCTCATTAAATGTTTATCCGGCTGCAGGATTTATTCGTTTTTTTAAGGGCAAAAACTTTGTTTTAATTAACCTTAATCAAACCCCTGCGGATAGTATGGCAAGCCTTGTTATTCATGAAAAGGTTGGGGAAGTGCTTAGCAAGCTTACAGTAAGTGAATAATTCTCGATTATTGTGCAAGTTGCACTATAAATACGTTTCGTAACTATTTATTGCATACCGAAACTTATTTAATGTGCACAAAAATTAATTGTAAACAAATTGTAAACAGAGTTATATAACCGTTGACTTTTCGGGCATTATGAATATAATGCAGGTGAAATCAATTTTAAGGGATTTCAAATAAGCGAAAGGAGGCGGACATATATGTTGAAACTGCTCATAAAGTGCGCAGAAATTCTTGCCGCTGGTGATAAGGCGTATGTTAACAGATAGTCAATTTAATACGCACGGTTTATAACGAAACTGTCTTAATTTTGTTGATGATTAAGACAGTTTCTTTTTATATTTACTTGAAATAAGTGACATATATGATATAATTGTTTTAAATAAGGGGTGATTATATGACTTATAAAGATAAATACAATTTATGGCTGACTTTTGATGAGAAAACAAGAGCGGAACTCGAATGCGTTTCGGATGAAAAGGAAATAGAAGACAGATTCTATAAAGACCTTGCATTTGGAACGGGCGGTCTGCGTGGTATTATGGGCGCCGGAACAAACCGTATGAATGCCTATACTGTTGGTAAGGCAACTCTCGGTCTTGCACGCTATCTTAAATCAAAGAATGACGGTGATATAAGCGTTGCAATCGCTTGCGATTCACGTCTTAATTCAAAGGATTTTCTCTGGTGCGCTGCAAGAGTTTTTGCTTCCCAGGGAATTAAGGTTTATGCATATACCGAAATTGTTCCTGTTCCTGTTTTATCCTTTACAACAAGGTATAGGAACTGCACAGCAGGTGTTATGATAACCGCTTCCCATAATCCGAAGGAATACAACGGATATAAGGTTTATGATTCAAAGGGCTGTCAGTTCTGCACTGAGGACGCTAAAAACGCTATTGCTTTCATAAACGAGATTGAGGATTATTCAGATATTTATTCCTCTTGTAAAACCGCCGAGGAATACCTTGATGAAGGTATGATTATCGGAATTTACGATGATGAGCTCAATGCCTTTATTGCAGAGGTTGAAAAGCAGGCAGTATATCAGGAAGAGAGCGATTTGAAGATTGTATATACCCCTCTTCACGGAACAGGTCGTTTTCCTGTTCTTGCCGTTCTTGACGGAATGGATGTTACTCTTCTTGAATCTCAAAAAGAACCCGACGGCAACTTCCCGACTGTTAAATCTCCTAATCCTGAGGACAGAGCCGCATTAACCCTTGCCATTGAAAAGGCAAAGGAAATCGGAGCTGATATTGTTCTCGGAACAGACCCCGATTGCGACAGAGTTGGTATTGCAGTTCGCCACGGTGATGATTTCGTTTTATTTACAGGAAATCAGACAGGAGCGCTTCTTGTTAATTTCATTCTTACTATGAGAAAGGCTCAGCTCAGCGAAAAATCAACCCTTGTTAAAACCATTGTTACATCTGAGCTTGGCGCAAATATCGGAAGAAAATTCGGCTTGCAGGTTGAGGAAACCTTAACAGGATTTAAGTATATCGGCGATAAAATCAATAAGTATGAGCAAACGGGAGAGCAGGAGTTTGTTATTGGCTATGAAGAGAGCTACGGTTATCTTGTCGGAACTCATGCAAGGGATAAGGATGCCGTTGTTTCCTCAATGCTGATTTGCCAGATGGCTGCATGGTATAAGAATCAGGGCAAAACCCTTGTTGACGGACTTAATGAAATCTATGCCGAATACGGCTACTATCTTGATTTCCTTGATTCCTTTGTTTTAAAGGGCAAGGACGGAGCAGAGAAAATTCAGAGCCTTATGGTATATTTCAGAAATACAGGCGATAAGCTCTTTGACGGAATTAAAGAAATAATTGATTTTAAAGACGGTATTCGTGATTTGCCGAAGGAAAATGTTTTGAAATATATTTTTGAGGACGGTTCATGGATTGCTGTTCGTCCGAGCGGAACAGAGCCGAAAATCAAGGTTTATTATTCGATTGTTGATGAAAGCAGGGATAATGCCAAAGCTCGGCTTGAAGAAATCAGAAAAATAATCAAATCAATTATCGAGGATTAACATATGAAAAATGTTAAAAGTTATGTTGAAAATGTTCTTCAGCCAAAGCTTCAGGGCGACGGCGGATGGGTTGAATTTGTTAGCCTTGAGGGAAATGAATTAACCTTGCTTTTCAGAGGCGAATGCTCAAAATGCCTTATTCTTCATCGATGCTGCAGCTGGATAGAAGACGAGATTGCACGTGATTTAAACAAAAAGGTTAAGGTTATTTCAATACGAAAGAAACCGTATTTTCACGATATCTAAATTGATTGAGCACAGCGAGATACATAATTACGCCCCTTGCAAAAGGGGAGAGGGCCACAAAGTGGCGAGGGGATAGTCGCAGATGGAGCGAAGCGACAAGATGTATTCTAGGAACGTAAATTATTATTTGCCGATAGACACCTGCCTGCTTCGCAGAGGAAACGACCATCCTTCCGACGGCTTTGCCGCCACCTCCCTTTACAAGGGAGGCAAATAGGTTAGGAGATTATATTATGGCACATATTAAAGTTGTTCGCCGCTCTATGCGTCCTGAGGAATGGACTCAGCTTCGTTTCGGTTGGCTTAAAAGATATATCTATGAAACAAAGTGGGAAATAACCAATCTTGAAATCAGGGATGCACGTCAGATAAATGAAATGGAGTTTGAATACTATTCGGATTCCTACAGACCGCTTAACAAGGGCGATATGTATTTCACACCCGACGGAACTGCTTTTATCAAAGCTGATGTTGAGATACCCGAGGAGTTAAAGGATAAGGAGCTTTGGTTCTCTCTTAAAACCGCTGCCGAAATCTGCGTTAAGGTTAACGGAAAGTATATTGGCGGAGTGGACCCAAACAGAGAAAGAATGCTTCTCTCACCATATATCAATGCAAATGAAACCCTTCATTTTGAAATGATGGGCTATAACCGCTCGAAGCCCGATGACGAAAGAAACCCCGAATCTCTTTCAGTTCGTGGCTGCCGCCAGATATTTGAGGGCGCATATATTTGCGTTGTTAATCATAAGGTTCAGGAGTTAATCTGGGATTTTGAGGTTTTGCTTGATATTGCTCAGGGCGAATCCTTCTCAGAGGACTACAGGGAATTTCTTATCCGTGAGCTCAATAATGCAATGAATCTCATTGATTTTGAAAGCGAGGAGCTTGGCGGAATTGATGAAGCAAAGAAGTATATAGACGATGTCATCTATGCCAATACAACCTATAAGGGCGAGGGTGATGTTGCGCTTATTGCACATTCCCACCTTGATTTAGCATATTATTGGAGAAGAATACATACTGTTCAGAAGAATTTGAGAACTGTTTTA
>CAMYWU010000150.1 GCA_947302895.1 uncultured Clostridia bacterium
CACATCAAAAAAAGCTTAGATACCAAATGGTATCTAAGCTTTTTTGGTGCGAGAGACGGGACTTGAACCCGTACGAGTCGCCCCACACGCCCCTCAAACGTGCGCGTCTGCCGATTCCGCCACTCTCGCGTCAACGATAGAAATTATAGCAAATGAATTTTTAAATGTCAACACTTTTTTGTAAAATAATTATACTTATTTGTTTTGAATATTCT
Organism: uncultured Clostridia bacterium; assembly: GCA_947302895.1. Classification (GTDB taxonomy): domain Bacteria; phylum Bacillota; class Clostridia; order Oscillospirales; family Acutalibacteraceae; genus Eubacterium_R. The sequence goes on from CAMYWU010000150.1 coordinate 216, forward strand.
TGTTTAATAAAATTGCTTTGAAATACCATACTCAAACGGATTATTATATTGTAAAGGTTTAAGTATTATGATATAGTTAATCTAATATAATTGATGAAGAATTGGAGAGTATTATGCAGGAAACTAAGGCGCTTAAGCAAAGAAATAATTCAATTGATTGTTTCAGGTATTTTTGCGCATTGCTTGTTGTTGTTATTCATGCGCATCCTTTGGCATATTTTTCAGATGAACTAAACAGCATTTCAATTGATTATTTCACAAGGATTGCCGTTCCGTTTTTCTTTATGGTTTCCGGCTATTATTTTACTAAGAAGATTATTGCAAATAAAGCAAATCTGAAAGCGTATTTATTGTCGATACTCGGCATATATTCCTTCTGGAGCTTTGTTTATGCAATAAAGGCTAATCTTTCAAACATAAGAAAGCATCATATTGATATGAAGATTGTTAAAAATGTTTTGCTTGGCTTTCTGTTTAAGGGAACAAGCGAGCATTTATGGTACATTCCTTCGTTGATGCTTGCAATTATTGTTCTTTATGTTGTTTACCGTTTGAAGATACGCAAGGTGCTTTATGCATACAGCGTTCTTGCTTTCACCGTTGCGTGTTTAGGCTTTTCCTATAATACTTCTATAGGAAGCAAAATTCCTCTTCTGAACAGCCTTTATGCTTCCCCGAACTTTACTTATGTTCACCGTCTTTTAATCTTCGGAATATGCTTTGCAACTCTCGGAAGCTTTATCTGCGAATATGAAAAGCGCTTTCTTGAAAAGAGCAGCAAGCATTATTTTATTATGATAGCTGCGATGTATGCTTTATTCGTTATTGAAAAGGTTGCGGTAAAGCTTATTCCTCTCGGAACAGATAATCTATATAATTTTGCGCTTGCTCCGCTTATGTTTGTTATATTTATGTTTCTTTTAAAGAATCCTTTGCCGGGCTTTGAAACCGCTGCAAAGTATCTAAGAAACGCCTCATCCTTCGTTTATTTCTCGCATCCGCTGTTTATGTGGATTTTCAGGCCTTATGTTAAATCGGAATTAATCATTTATCTTCTTGTTTGCATATGCACAACGGCTATATCCTTTGCAATAACAAAAATTGATAATAAGTATTTAAATTTCTTTAACAGGTAAAATTCAAAAATGAAAACCTGAGTATCATTTGATACTCAGGCTTTTTTTATATCTGTTTGCCTATTTCGCTTGGGCTGTCGATTATTGCAAAGGGCTCTTCCTTATTAAGCTCCTCTTTGCTTCTGAAGCCCCAGGATACGCCGATAGCTTTAATATTTGCGTTTTTTGCGGTTTGCATATCAACGTTGCTGTCGCCGAAGAAAACTGCTTCCTCCGCCTTACAGCCGAGCGCATCAAGCGCACGGAAGGTTGAAGCGGGGTGGGGCTTATGGGGCGTACCCTCCAAGGCGCCCGAAATGAAATCAAAGGTTGTTTTGCCAAAGATTGTTTCAACCATATCCTTTGCGGCATTATCGGGCTTGTTGGTAACAACGGCGAGCTTTATTCCTCGCTCCTTAAGCAAGGCGAGCTCTTCCTTGATTCCATCATATGCATATGCGTTATCAAGCTTGATTTCGTTATAAATAGCAGAAACCTTTTTGTATGCTTCATCAAGCTCGCTGACGCTGAGTGTATTATTAAAGGCTCTTTCAACAAGCTTTTTTATTCCGTTGCCAACAAAGCGCTTATAGTCCGCTTCGCTCCAGTTATAATCCCTGCCGTATTCCTTTAAAACCGTATCACAGGCGATTTTTAAATCATCAATTGTGTTAACAAGAGTGCCGTCCAAATCAAAAACGGCGCATTTTATTATATTATCCATTCCTAAAACCTAAAACCTAAAACCTAACACCTAACACCTAAAGCCTAACACCTAACACCTAAATCCTAATACAAATCAGATAAATTCTGCTCCTTTTTCTTCTTCGCTCTGTTTATAAACGAGAATATAAGAGCAAGAACAATGCCTATAGCCAATATAATAGAAATAATATATATATTTCTTTCCTGCTTTTTGCTGTTTGCAGAAAGCTTTCCGCTCTTAACCTGCGACCAGAGCGAGTTCTGAAGCTCAAGGATGTTTTGCGGAAGGTTTTTGAAATACTGAAGGTTTTTGCCTTCCTTATCGGGATATACCGCTTCGCTGCCGTAGAGCGAGGATTCCTCGTTTTCAGATACGGTTGTATTGGGCGAAGCATAGTAGATATATTCCGCATTGTCAAAAGCAACCTGGGGCTCGTGCATAAAGTTTATGAAAGCCTCGGCGCCTTTTTTGTTCTGCGAGCATTTAGGAACGCAAAAGGCGTCGTAAAACTCGTTAACGCCCTCTTTAGGGAAGCAAAAATCAAGGTCGGGATTGTTTTCAACCATCAGCTCATAGTCGCCTGCATAATAGGTTGCAAAGGCGTATTCTCCGCTCTCCATAAGGTTGAAAACCTCATCCATAACATAAACGGGATTAACCGCGTCCTTTTGCTTTGCAAGAAGCTCAGCTGCTTCAACCCAGTCCTGTTCATCGGTTGTGTTCATATCCTGACCGAGTATCGCCTGAGCTATTGCAAAGGCGTCCCTTGAATTGTTGAACATCAAAACCTTGTTTCTGTATTGTTCATCCCATATAACAGACCAGGAATCGGGCTTTTCCTTAACAAGCTTTGTGTTGTAAATCAAAACCGTAAGTCCCGTATTGAAACAAACGCTGTATTTCTGGTCGGGGTCGAAATAGAGATTTTTGTATTCATCGCCGATGTACTTAAAGTTCGGAATATTGTTGTAGTCAAGCTCGAGAAGAAGCTTTTCATCAATGAGTCTTTCTATCATATAGTCCGAGGGAGCTATAACGTCATAAGAAACGCCGCCGCCGATGAGCTTTGAATACATATTTTCGTTGCTTTCGAAATTTGTATAATTAACTCTTGCACCGGTGAGCCTTTCAAATTCAACAACTGCATTCATAAGTCCGTCGCTGCCGTCGGCAATATATTCGCCCCAGTTATAAACATTAACCGTGGTTCCCTGAAGCCCGAGGTTTTTATAGTATTCAATCTGCTCATCGCTGAAATACTCATCCTCTGCAAAGGCTGCAGCAGGCGATAAGGTGCATAAAACAAGAATGAATGCAAGAAGGAGGGATAGAAGCTTTTTCATCATTTGCCCTCCTTTTTCTCTGCCTTGCTCTGCATAATGTTCATAAGAACAAGCAGTATCAAAACTACAACAAACATAAGGGTTGAAAGCGCAAACATATCGGGCTTAACCCTTTTCTTTGTAAGGCTGAAAATATAAATGGGAAGCGTCTGGAAGGAGGGACCGTTTGTAAAATAGGAGATAATGAAATCATCCAGCGAAAGAGTGAAGCTCATAACAGCTCCCGTTATTATTCCGCTCATTATTTCGGGCATAACAACCTTGAAAAACGCTTTAAACGGTCTGCAGCCGAGGTCAAGAGCCGCCTCGTAAACATTGATATCAAACTGCCTGAGCTTCGGTATAACGTTCAATATAACATAGGGCAGACAGAAGGTAACATGGGCAATAAGCAATGTTGTAAAGCCAAGCACCTCGTTTTTGTGAACAAGAGTTCCTGCAAAAACAAAGAGGAGCATCATTGAAATACCCGTAACAATTTCGGGGTTCATAAGCGGAATATTGGTTGCGCTCATCATTGCTCTTTTATAGAGCTTGTTTTTTGATAAAAACAGTCCCACAGCCGCTAAAATACCGAGCACGGTTGAAACCGCCGCAGTTGCAACTGCAAGAATAACGGTGTTTTTGAGTGCATCCATAGCCGCAATATCGCCAAACATTTCCTTCCACCAGAAGGTTGAAAGACCGCTCATCTGATAGGTGCTTGATGATTTGTTGAACGAGAAAACCATCATAACAACTATCGGAGCATAGAGAAATATAAATATAAGCGCCATATAGATTTTTGAAGTAAGGGAGGTGCGTTTTTTCATATTACCATACCTCCGCTTTCTTCATCATCAAAGTGGTTCATAACGCCGAGGCATATGAAAATGAGTATCATCAGAACAAAACTTAGTGCCGCTCCGAGATTATAGTTGTTTGCGCTCTGAAACTGGCTTTCAATAACGTCGCCGATTAAAACAATCTGGCCGCCGCCAAGCTTCTGAGTT
>CAMYWU010000151.1 GCA_947302895.1 uncultured Clostridia bacterium
ATGGGAAATGATTTCAACATCGTTTATAATCGTTGTTCCCGTTGTTGTAAAACCAGAAACGGTTTCAAAGAGAGCATCGATAAAACGGGGAATTTCCTTTGTTATTAAAAACGGAAGACAGCCGAAAAGACTTAAAACAATCCAGCTCATTGCGGTTGCAACGCATCCGTCTTTAAGATAAAAAACCTGATTTTTCGGCTTTATCATTGCCATAACGCTTCCGCATACAAGGCATATAAGAGCAACGATAAAACATAGCCGAGTATTCTTCTGATAATTGATATATTCATAGTTATTCCAAAATATCGCTGATATCAACGAGTCCTTTTTGAGTTGTTACAATCATAACAGTATCGCCCGGCATAATGCAATCCTGACCGTTGGGGATGATGATTTTTCCGTGGCGATTGATGAAGGAAATAAGCAAATCATCCTTCAAATCAAGCTTCATAAGCGGAACATTGGTTACAAGGTTTTCCTCATTAACCCTGAACTCAATTGCCTCAACCTTCTGGTTATATAGATGGGAAAGAGTTTCAATGCTGTTGCTTCTTGAAGCGGATTTTGCACGAACATAGGCAACAATTGCCTCGGTTGTTATATATCTCGGATAAATAACTGAGCCAAGCTCGAGCTTTGAAATAACGCTGTTATAGGTTATGCGGTTTATCTTGGTTATAACCTTTGCTTCAACATCGCTTGCCTGGTTTGCATAGAGGGTTAAAAGAATGTTTTCCTCGTCAATTCCCGTAAGCGGAATGAAGCTTTCAACATCCTCAATGCCCTCTTCCTTGAGAAGCTCCTCATCAGTTCCGTCGCCATTGATAATAACAGCCTTGGGAAGAAGGATTGAAAGCTCCTCACAGCGTTTCTTATCCTTTTCAATAATCTTAACGCCTATGCCAACGTGGAGCAGCTGTTTTGCAAGATAATATCCCGTTGAGCCGCCGCCGACAATAAGAGTGTTTTTAACTGAGTTAGTTTTAAAGCCGATTGTTTTAAAGAAGGTTTTAACCTGCTTTCTCGGGGTAACGAAAGAAAGAACGTCCCCTGCTTCAAACTTGAAATCACCCGATGGGATGAAAACATGGCCGCCTCTTTCAACAGCGGTTATAAGAACATCCTCAATCTGGCTTCCAAGCTCGGCAATGGTTATTCCGTCGAGCATATTGCCGCTTGGAACTTTTATTTTGATAAGCTCTGCCTGACCGTGGGCAAAAGCATTTACCTCAAGCGCATTCGGAAGGCAGAGAATTCTGCTCATTTCCCTTGAAGCCTCAAGGTCGGGATTGATAATCATCTCAAGACCGAGTTTCTCACGAAGGTATTCAACCTCAATGCTGTATTCGGGATTGCGAACTCTGGCAATTGCGGCGCAGTTACCAACTCTTCTGGCAACAGTGCAGCAAAGCAGATTAAGCTCATCGGATTCGGTTACCGCAATTATGAGGTTTGCCTCCTTAATGCCTGCTTCAAGCTGAACACCGAAGGAAGCGCCGTTTCCAACAACGCCCATAATATCATAGATACCCATTATCTCATTTATTTTATCTCTGTCTGTATCAACAATTGTTATATCGTGGTCCTCGTTGCAAAGCTCCTCAATAAGAGTTTCGCCAACTCTTGAACAGCCAACGATAATAATTTTTAAACCTTTTGCTTTTTTCTGACCAAACATAGCTTCTTCCTCTTAATATAATATATAATTATTAACTATGATTTATCAATAATATAGCACTTCAAACTCAAAAAAACAAGATATATTTTCAAATCGTGATTTGTCGGGGAGTTGCCGGAACTGAAGTAAGGAGGACGCGTCTATTCGTTCGCCATGGGGACGCACCGCTACGCGCAACTAATAAGAACGGTTCGAGGAGGGCGAGGTACGTCCCCGTGTGCTGATGAGGGAGCGTCCAATTCGTTCGCCGACAGAATGCGTTTCCAATGACACAGGGGGACATTCCTTCGCAGACGGTGTGTCCCCCTGTGTCATTTCGACTCCCCGATAAATCACAATTATTCTACTCCCAAAACCTTATATTCAAGCGCTTCAACTGTTTCTTTAATAGTTTCGTTGCTTATATCATCATTGAGGGTGAGGATTGCCTCGCCTGCTTCATGGGATACTGCGGCTTCATCAACCTGAGGAAGCGCTTCAAGCGCCTTTTTAACTGCAGCCTCGCAGTGCATACACATCATACCCTCTATTTTAACTGTTTTAGTCATAGCTTTTTCCTCCGTAAGCTGTATTTCTGTTTGTTTGATTTTCTTATCTCTTTTTGAATTTTTTATATTGAATAAATTCAGCCTGAGCGCATTTGAAACAACGCAAAAGCTTGAAAGGCTCATAGCCGCAGCGCCGAACATAGGACTGAGAGTCCAGCCCGTCAGCGCAATAAATGCGCCTGCTGCAAGCGGAATGCCGATAATATTATAAATAAACGCCCAGAAAAGATTTTCACAAATGTTTTTCAGCGTTTTTCTGCTGAGTCGTATTGCCGCAGGAACATCGAGAAGCGAATTATTCATCAAAACAATCTCTGCGGCGTCGATTGCAATATCAGCCCCTGCGTTGATTGCAATTCCGATATCGGCTCTTGTTAATGCGGGAGCATCGTTTATTCCGTCGCCAACCATGGCAACTCTGCCAAACTCCTGAAGCTTTCTGATAACGCCTTCCTTATCGCCCGGAAGCACCTCAGAAACAACCTCATCAACGCCAACCTCGTTTGCAATCGCACGGGCGGTATTCTTGTTATCGCCCGTCAGCATAACAACCCTTATGCCCATATTCTTAAGCTCGCCAATAGCTTTTTTACTGTCGGGCTTAACAGCATCCGCAACAGCAATAATGCCTATAAGCTTATCCTCAATGCTAAAGAGGAGCGGAGTTTTTCCGTTTTCGGAAAGAGAAGAAACCTGCGCCTTGTTTTCATCGGAAAGCTCTGCTTTTGAGGAGATGAATTTTGCGCTGCCCGCAAAGCACTGTTTACCGTTGATAACGGCGCTAATACCGCTTCCCGAAAGGGTTTTGAAATCCTTGCTTTCATATTCGCTTATGCTCTTTTCAGCAGCGTAATCATTAATCGCTTTTGCAAGCGGATGAGCGCTTTTGATTTCAAGCGAATAAGCAAGCTTCAAAAGGTTTTCCTCTGTTATATCCTGAACGGGAATAATATCGCAAACCTTTGGCTCGCCCTTAGTTATTGTTCCCGTTTTATCGAGCGCAACAATATTTATTCTTCCTGCTTCTTCAAGCGAAGCAGCATTTTTAAACAGTATTCCGCCTTTAGCGCCAACGCCGCTGCCAACCATAACCGCAACGGGAGTTGCAAGCCCCAATGCACAGGGACAGCTTATAACAAGAACGGATATTCCGCGAGAGAGCGCATACGGAAATTCCTTGCCGATAACAAGCCAGATTGCAAGCGTTATAAGCGCTATTACCATAACAACGGGAACAAATATTCCCGAAACCTTATCAGCAAGCTTTGCAATGGGCGCTTTTGTTGCCGCCGCATCTGAAACCATTTTTATAATCTGGGAAAGAGTTGTGTTTTCGCCGACTCTGGTTGCCTTACACTTAATAAAGCCGCTCAGGTTTATTGTTCCGCCGAAAACATTTGCGCCCTCGGCTTTGTCAACAGGAATGCTTTCGCCCGTTAAAACCGATTCATCAAGCGAGCCCTCACCCTCGATTACAACACCGTCTATCGGAACGCTCTCGCCTGCCTTAACGATAAAAACATCGCCAACGGCAAGCTCATCAACGCCGATAACAAACTCCTCGCCGTTTCTTATAACGGTTGCCGTTTTCGGCGAAAGCCCCATCAAGCCCTTGAGCGCATTGGTTGTTTTGCCCTTTGAATACGCTTCAAGAAGCTTGCCAACCGTTATCAGTGTCAGAATCATAGCTGCGGACTCAAAATAGAAATTATCCATACAGCTTAAAACAAGCTGTGTATCGCCCTTCAGCTGAGCCGAGCTCATAACAAAAAGCGAATAAACGCTGTAAACAAACGAAGCGCCCGAGCCAAGAGCAACAAGGGTATCCATATTCGGCGCACGGTGAATAAGCCCCTTAAAGCCGCTGATGAAAAAGCGCTGATTTATAACCATAACAATCACCGCTAAAATCATCTGACAAAGCCCCATCGCAATATGATTGCCCTCTAAAAACGCAGGCAGCGGAAAGCCAAACATCATATGCCCCATTGAAGCATACATAAGGGGAAGCAGGAAAACTATTGAGGCAATTAGGCGCCTTCTTATTTTCGGCGTTTCCTTATCGGAGAGAAAATCGCTTTTCTTTTCGCTTTTTT
>CAMYWU010000152.1 GCA_947302895.1 uncultured Clostridia bacterium
AATAAAACTTCTGGGAAAGATAGAAATTTATAAAGCCTGCGCCTGCAATTTCGATTTTCTCAAAAAGCTCCTCATCAAGCAAAAGATTATCAACTATGCTTTTTGCAATGAGTGCAGGAGCCTTTCTGAAAACTCTTGCGCCCGCCATTGCAACATTCGTTGAAAAATCGCCGTTTTTCTTATCCGAAGGCTTTTCTATTATGAAATCGGGCATATCCGCCTGGGGCAGCTCGTCCTTTTCAATTGCGCTGCTTATTGCGGCGATGATTGCATCTTTTATTAATTTCTGGGTATTTTCAACTAACTGAGACATTTTGTGCTCCTAATAATTCAGTTTAACTTATATGTAACTTCAACCTCGTTTTGCGAGGAGATTGCTCCGTTTATATCAATATCGTAGTCAAAGCGGAAGCTGCCGCTGTTTTCTTTGCAGTCAAGCTCGATATTCTTGCCGTAAATTCCCATAAGAATTTCGCCGAACTCGGTATTGTAGTTGCAGAGATTTCGCTTTGAACGCTCAATAATGAGGAACGAGCCGTTGTTTCCCTCACGCATAAGCGAAACGGTTTTTTCATCCTTTGAAATGCTGAGGGTTGTTTTAATCGGCGCAACGGGGGGCTCCTGCTCCTCGTTGTACTTTAAAACATAGCTTCCCTGGGTTTCCTCAAAGGTTCCAACGGTTGTTAATTCAATTTTATCGCTATCCTTGCCGAAACGCTGTTTTCCGACAACTTTAATTAACGCTTTTTTATCCATTTTTATTCCTATATATGTTTGAAAATATCAATAAACTCGCATTTGCTTTCAATGTCCTCGCCTAAAAGAACATTTGCAACATCGCAGAAATTCTGGGTTTTATCCGAAACAAAGAATTTCTGAGCGCCCTTGTGGGTGGCGGAGTTTTCAATATCGTTTTTTCTCAAAACGGTTTTAACGTACATAGCCTCCTCATATCCCGTATCTATGAGCTTAACATAACCGCCTGCGATTTTCTGAATAATCGGGGCAAGAATGGGGAAGTGGGTACAGCCGAGAATAATTGTATCTGCGCCAGCCTGAAGAATTGGCTTAAGATATCTTTTAACTGCTGCGTTTGCAACCTCGTCGTCTATATCAATCCAGTTGTTTTCAACAAGTGAAACAAGCATTGGGCAGGCAACCGAAACAACCTTTGCATCCGGGTTGGTTTTGCGGATTTCCTCTTCAAATGCGTTTGAATTAACAGTTGCGCTTGTTCCCATAACGCCGATGATATTATTTGTTGTTGCAAGCGCTGCCGCCTTTGCAGAGGGCTTTGTTATGCCCGTTGCAGGCTCGCTGATTTTTTCGATTAAATCTGCTGCAACCGTTGAAACTGTTCCGCAGGCTGCAACAATCATTTTGCACGAAAAGCTCTCAAGGAATCTAATATCCTGAGCAGCGTATGTTTCAATCGTTTCGTTTGAACGGCTTCCGTAGGGAACTCTTCCCGTATCGCCAAAATATATTATATCCTCATTTGGAAGAATTTTCTTCATCGCACGAACCGTTGAAAGTCCGCCGAGTCCTGAATCAAAAACGCCGATAGGTCTTTTATCCATCTGAGCCGCTCCTTACAAGTTTAATTCTTCATATTTTATCACATTATTATTTTAATATCAACACCTATTTATTTTATATATAACTTTTAAAATAATTTGTTTACAAACGGTGGCATTGGTGATATAATACTATGGATATTATGCAGGCGGAAAAGCCGACTGTGCGAAAGGAATTTATTATGCAACTTAACGAAGCTTTTAAAATAATTGAAAAAAATCTCTCCGATTTAAATACCCAGCTCGGTTTTAAGAAATCAAGCGAAACCGAAAAAGGCTTAACCTTCTCGGGAGATAAGGGAATATACAGAATCGTTTTTGACGATGAGACAAGCATTCTCTCCTTTGAATGTTCTTATGAGGATAAGGGCGATGAAACCCAGTTCAACACAACCTCAAGAAGTCTTTTTGAGCTTGATAAAATTGATGACAGAGATGTTCGTTCAGTAGCAAACGAGGCAAAGGACGAGATTGAGCATCTTTTCAACACAAAGAAGAATGCAAATCTGGATAAAATAAAAATGCCAAAGGCTGTTTCAAGAACAAAGGCTAAAAACGGCAGCATCAGTTATGATGTTGATTCGCTTGCAAACCGTTTCGGCGCTCTCTATCCCGAATACAAGGATGAAATCAAGATGAATATCGCCCAGTATGGCGAATTTCTTCCTGAAGCCTTCTTTATCGAGCACGGAAATGAAAAGGTTCTTGATATTATTAAAAACGGAAATGAATCCGAGCAGAAAAGACTCTTCAAAATGCTCGGCGAGATTTATGAGGACGGAACAAACGAGGTTCAGGAGATTATCGGCGTAACAATCCTTGGCGAAATGAAAAACGATAAGGAAATGATGGCTGTTGCCGATAAGTATATGACAGAATATATGGCAGGTCCTGTTCACGAGATTAACAAGCTCACCGGCAAAAAGAACAGATTTACCAAAAAACTTGCAGACCCTCCGGCATATAAGCCAAAGAGAAACAAGAGCTTTTCGCTTGCAAACTCACTTAATGCAAACAAATAGTTTAAAAACTGATTAAAGAGGAAAATATGAATAGAGATTTTTTTAATAGAGCAATATATTTGCCGCTTTGTCTGGCTCTTATTTTGGGAATAGCTCTGTTTATCTATATGAAATTCAATGTTGATAATTTCATTCCGCTTTATAATAACACCCAGTATGCATACCACGATGAAAGCATTGATGAAGAAAGCAAGGGCAAAAAGGATGCTGAGGGTGTTGCAGAATACGAAGAGGATAAAAACGCAAGCCTTGATTCCTTTGAAAAAAACCAGTGCATAGGTGTTATAAGGGCGGGCAATGGTTATCCCATCAGATATGATATGGATTACACAAGGGTTATGACTTCTGTATCCTTTGTTAAAGGAAGCGTTGCCTTTGGCGATACAGGCTTTGTTTATATCTATTCAGGAAATAAAAACGCAAAGGAAATAGCAAAGGAGAAAACCCTTTCAATAGGAAGCGTTTTCGGTGATAAAACCTATAGGTTCAAGGAAAGCAAAAACTTCAAAAGCGAATATAAGGTTTTAAACTTTGCGCCCGATTGCGGCAGTGCGGTAATACTTTATTACCGTGATTCCGAGACGGCAGGCTTTACCTCAAATTATGTTGCGTTAGTTTATGAGGAGGTAAAATAATGACTCTGGATGTTTCGAGAAAAATAGTTTCAACGATTCTTGAAATCGTTATGGCAATCTGCACGATGGTTTTTCTTCTAACTCTGATAATGACCTTCACCTTTGCCGACCAGAATTTTTTCATAAACCAGTTTGCAACTCAGCAGCTTGCAGGCGAGTGCAATGAGCAGTTAAATTTAAACTATGAAGCGCTTTCCGATGAAACGGGAATTCCTGCAAGAGTTTATGAAAGAGTTGAAGAGGATTTTCCAACCGATGAGGCACTTCGCCAGGCGGCGCTCAGCCTTTTCAGCGAGGAAAACGAAACGCTGTACAGTGAAAACAAAATCAACTATTTTTATGAGCTGAGCGTTGAATACCTTGAAGGAAATGATATAAGCTTTAAAGAGGATGATGTTCGCAGGTCGGCTCAGAAGGCTGCCAGAATATACAGCGATGTTGTTGGTATTCATAATGCGGGAAGAATTGAATCCCGAATTGCAGGCTTTTCAAAGAGCTTCCCAAGGGCAACAATAGTATCATTTTTGATTGCATTTGCCTGCTTCCCTGTTATGATGGTTATGTATAAGAGGAAAAAGGGCGGCTATTTTAAAGCTATAGGCGGCATTCTTGCAGGTGCGGCGGCAACCGCTGTTGGCTTGCTGCTTCTGATTGTGTTTAATATCGGCGGCTCGATTGACATACTCCCTGAAATTTATAAGGCTTCAATAACGCATACGGCAAAAATTGTTTTTGCAATGACAATATTCGTTTCGCTGATTGTTGTTGCAGGTTCGGTTTCCATAATGAGATTCTTAGATAAAAAAATTCAGGATGAGGATTAGCGTTAATACTTTGAACAAGGGCGATTTTCGCCCTTGTTTTTTATGTTTTATACATAAGTTTAAACAGATGCTTAACGATATTGTTAAATTATTATCAAACCCTTGTATATTTTCACAAAGTTTTTTAACCAACATTGACAAAATGTTGAATATCTATATAATAGGTAACAGTGTTTATAAAATAAACATATCTTATAACAAACGAAAGAGGTCTTTATTATGGCAAGAGTTTACAATTTCTCTGC
>CAMYWU010000153.1 GCA_947302895.1 uncultured Clostridia bacterium
TGCAAACTGTTTTGGTCCTTCGGTTTCCATATCCGATGCAACCTTGAGCCTGTTTTCCTCAACGGTCTTTTCAATCTGAGCAACAAGTTCCTTGTTTAAATCATTAATCAAATCAAGATAGGTTGATTCTGAATACATCTCATCCATATCAAGATTTCCTCGGATATATGCATCCTCTATTTCGTTTATTCCCTTATATGTAATCACCGTATCAATATCATCACTGGGAATATTGCATTTAATACACAAATCCTCTGAATACTCCAGAACATCGTTAAAAAGCGCATTAATATATGTGCTGTTTGTGAAGATGTCTGACATTTGCGCCTGATTGAAAACAGAAACCTTAAGCGCTCCAAGAATGGCAGTTGCCGAAAGAGTCAGAAACAGAATGAATGAAAATACCGTTCTTCTCTTTGCATAGGTTTGCTCCTTGGGTTTCTTTTTCTTTTTCTTCTTATGCGAATGCGAAGAAGAATGCTTTGATGAATGGTGATGATGGGAGGAGCTTGAGGAAGAATGATGATGTCCTGAGCCATGGTGTGAAGAGCCCGAGGAATGATGACTTCCCGAAGAATGATGGGATGAATGGTGGTGCTCAGAAGAGCTGTGTGAAGGGGTGTTTTCAGTTTCTTCAGATACTGAAGGAATTATGTTTGTTTTTTCTTCCATAATTACTCCCCTTTCTTATCTGCCATCGATGAATAGGAGGCAAAAACATATCTTCTCTCATTAGTGAAGGTTGAAAACGATTTTGATTCGTCATCACAGGTAAGAATGAGTCCGTATGAAATATCATCGGTTGTATTCATGCCAACCGTATTACTCTCAACGGTATACTCATAAATCTTATCGGTTGTTTCAAAAGTGATTTTGTCGCCTTCCGATACGTTGCTGAGTCCTTTAAAAGCACGGCTTGAATAGCCCGCAACATAAATGTTTGACCTGAAGCTATCAAAGGTGCTTTTATTGGATAAGCCAACCCCATTCCTCATAGAAACTCTGTTAACGCCATAGTAAACATCGGAAACGATGCCCACTTTCTCGCATTTAATAACTCCAACCTTTTCGCATAATCCTATTCTATCCTTTTCATATACAAGGGTTTTATTATCAAAACTTTCGGTATTAATTGCTCTGTCGCTGTAATCGATAACCAAATCGTTTTGCAAATCACGAACAATATCAACCGCCTTATTTGTAAACCCGATAAAAGCAGGAAGAACAATGATAAGCGAAATCAAAACATAAATCAAAGGTTTGGAAACATAGGGAATAACTCCTCTGTGTTTTTTCTTAGAGGATTTTTTCTTTGTTTCTTTTTGAGTTGCTTCTTTTTTAGTGCTTTTCTTTTCCATTAATTAGTCATCCTCAAAAACTGCGCCTTTTGAACCTGATGTAACATGCTGAGCATATCTCTTAAGATATCCTGTAAGCTCAAGCGGCTTTGGCTGCCACTTAGCTCTTCTCTCTTCAAGAACCTCATCTGAAACATTGACTCTGAGAACTCTTGCGGGAATATCGATTTCAATTTCATCGCCGTCTTCAACAAGAGCGATTGTTCCGCCAACAGCAGCCTCAGGGCTAACGTGGCCGATTGAAGCGCCCCTTGTTGCGCCCGAGAATCTTCCGTCTGTTAAGAGTGCAACGGATGAACCAAGACCCATACCGATAATTGCGGAGGTCGGCGAGAGCATTTCTCTCATACCGGGGCCGCCCTTAGGTCCTTCATAGCGAATAACAACAACATCGCCTTCAACAACTTTGCCCGAGGTTATAGCTGCAATAGCATCTTCCTCCGAATCATAGCACTTTGCAGGACCCTTATGCTGCATCATTTCGGGAGCAACTGCACCCTTCTTAACAACTGCGCCTTCCTCAGCAAGATTGCCCTTAAGAACAGCTATACCGCCGTCCTTAGAAAACGGATTATCAAGCTTTCTGATAACGTCGCCGTCAGCATCTCTTGCTGCGTCAATTCTCTCCTGAACTGTTCCGTTAACGGTTAAGCACTCGGTGTGGATAAGTCCGCCGTTTGCAAGCTCCTTAATAACTGACTGCATACCGCCAACATCGTTGAGGTCGGTAATGAAAACAGATGATGCAGGATTGAGCTTGCATATCTGGGGCGTTGTGTTGCCCATTTCATTAAGGTCGTTTAAATCTATATCATGACCTGCTGCGTGTGCAACAGCAGTTAAATGAAGAATTGTATTTGTTGAACAGCCGATAGCCATATCGCAGCGCATTGCGTTTTCAATAGCCTTTTCGGTTATGATATCGGAGGGCTTGATATCCTCTTTAAGCAAATCCATAACCCTCTCGCCAGCCATCTTTGCAAGGCGAAGACGTGCGCTGTATACTGCAGGAACGGTTCCCGAACCCGGAAGCGACATACCGATTGACTCAGTAAGGCAGTTCATTGAGTTTGCTGTATACATACCCGAGCATGAACCGCAGGTGGGGCAAGCTGTGAAAGCAGTTGCCTCAAGGTTTTCAACGCTCATCTTGCCAACAGCGTTTGAGCCAACGTATTCAAACTGCTCGGAAAGTCCGATATGATTCTTTGTTTCGGTGCTCTTACCCGGAAGCATAGGACCTCCGCTGATGAAAATACAGGGAAGGTTGAGTCTGCAAGCTGCAAGAAGCATACCAGGAACAATTTTATCGCAGTTTGGAATAAATACAATTGCATCAAGCGGATGAGCAGTAAGCATAACCTCAATACTGTCTGCAATAAGCTCTCTTGAGCAAAGGGAGTACTTCATTCCCCTATGGTTCATAGCAATACCGTCGCAAACGCCGATTGTATTAAACTCAAACGGAACACCGCCTGCATTTCTGATACCTGCTTTAACCTGCTCTGCAATTTTATCAAGATGCATATGACCCGGAATGTAGTCGCTCTTAGAGTTAACAACGGCTACGAAGGGTCTTTTCATTTCAAGTTCATCAATTCCGAGAGCTCTTAAAAGCGAACGGTGAGGAGCTCTGGAAGGTCCCTCTTTAATTAAATCTGATCTCATAAATATCTCCTTCGTCGATAATTACGAATTACGAATTACGAGTTACGAATTTCGGGGCGCAAGCGCCGATTATAAAATCGCCGTCTGCAAGACCCTTAAACTCGGAGCTCGGAACTCGGGACTCGCAACTATTCTATGGGTTTCATCGTCGGGAATAACAATACATCCCTTATTGAATAGCTGTCTGTAAGCAGCATAACAAGTCTGTCTATTCCGATTCCGAGACCGCCAGTCGGTGGCATACCGTATTCAAGCGCTGTAACGAAATCGCTGTCTATCATATTAGCCTCGTCATCGCCTGCTTCACGAAGCTTCATCTGAGCTCTGAAACGCTCCATCTGGTCAATCGGGTCGTTAAGCTCTGAATAAGCATTGCCGTATTCCGTTCCCATAATGAAGAGCTCAAAACGCTCTGTCAATGCAGGACAGGAGGGCTTTTTCTTTGTTAAGGGGCTAACCTCAACAGGATAGTCAATAATGAAGGTTGGCTGAACAAGCTTATCCTCAACGAATTCTTCAAAGAATGAATTAAGAATATCGCCCCAGGTTGCCTTGCCTGCTTCAATTTCAATATCCTTTTCCTTGGCGATTTCAATTGCCTTATCGTTATCGCTCATAAAGGAAGCGAAATCAACTCCGCTGTATTCCTTAACGGCGTCAATCATTGTGAGTCTCTTGAACGGAGTTTCAAGGTCAATCTCAGTTCCGTTGAAGGTTATATGAAGATCGTCGCAAACCTCGTTTGCAGCATTTCTTATAAGCGCCTCGGCGATATCCATCATTCCGTGGTAATCGGTAAATGCCTGATAAAGCTCAATGGTGGTAAACTCGGGATTATGGCGAACATCCATACCCTCGTTTCTGAAAATTCTTCCGATTTCATAAACTCTTTCCATACCGCCGACAATGAGTCTCTTAAGATAGAGCTCTGTTGCAATTCTGAGATACATATCCATATCAAGAGTGTTATGGTGAGTTATGAAAGGTCTTGCAGAAGCACCGCCGGGAATGAGGTTGAGAATCGGGGTTTCAACCTCAATGAAGCCGATGTTGTCAAGATAGTTTCTTATTGAAGTAATTATCTTTGAACGCTTGATAAAGGTTTCCTTAACACCGGGATTCATTATCATATCAAGGCAGCGCTTACGGTATCTTGTATCCGTATCGGTTAAGCCGTGGAATTTTTCGGGAAGAGGAAGAAGACTCTTTGAAATAAGTCTGATTTCCTTTGCGTGAACAG
>CAMYWU010000154.1 GCA_947302895.1 uncultured Clostridia bacterium
GCTCTGGTACAGTGAGCTTTTCGGCAAGGGCAACTATTTCCTTGAGCTTCAGGACCACGGCATACCCGAGCAGAAAATAGTAATAGACGGCTTAAGAAGAATAAGCGATGAAACAGGACTTCCACTTGTTGCAACTAATGATGTTCACTATATCGAGCAAAAGGATTCAACAATTCAGCAGGTTTTAATCTGTATTGCAACAAACCATGTTCTTGGCGAGGATACGGGGCTTGAATTTCACAGCGATAATTTCTATCTCAAGAGTGAAGATGAGATGAGAGCGCTTTTTGCCGAGGTTCCCGAAGCGGTTGATAACACAGCAAAAATTGCCGAAATGTGCAATTTTGATTTTGAATTCGGCAATACAAAGCTGCCCTATTTCAAAACGCCGGATAATATGGGGCATTTTGATTATTTCAAAATGCTTTGCTTTGAGGGGCTTGAAAAAAGATACGGCAAAAATCCCCCAGAGGAGTATATAAAAAGGCTTAATTACGAGCTTGAAACTGTTGATAAAATGGGCTATACGGATTATTATCTGATAGTTTGGGATTTTGTTAATTTCGCAAGAAAAAGCGGTATTCCCGTTGGTCCGGGAAGGGGCTCGGGCGCAGGCTCAATTGCCGCTTACTGCATTGGAATAACGGATATCGACCCGATGAAATACGACTTGATTTTTGAGCGTTTTCTCAATCCCGAGCGTGTTTCAATGCCCGATTTTGATATAGACTTCTGCTATGAAAGAAGGCAGGAGGTTATTGATTATGTAACCGAAAAATACGGTACGGACCACGTTGCCCAGATTGTTACCTTCGGAACTCTTCAGACAAGGGCTGCAATCCGTGATGTAGGACGTGCAATGGGTATGCCCTATGCTTCTGTTGACGCCATTGCAAAGCTCATACCAAACAGCTTTCATATAACTATTGACCAGGCTGTTAATCAGAGCAAGGAGCTTCGTGCGGCAATGGCGGAAAACGAAGAGGTTAACCGCCTTATTGAAACCGCACGTCAGGTTGAGGGTATGCCGAGAAACACCTCAACCCATGCAGCAGGCGTTGTTATAACCCACGACCCTGTTTCGAGCTATGTTCCGCTTGCAACAAACGACGGACTTGTTGTAACCCAGTATATAATGACAACTCTTGAGGAACTCGGACTTCTCAAAATGGACTTTTTAGGGCTCAGAACCCTTACTGTTATTGACTACGCTTCAAAGGCGGCAGGAATAAATATCAAGGATATCGATATAACCGACCGGAAGGTTTATAAGCTCTTTTCAAGAGGACAAACCGAGGGCGTATTTCAGTTTGAGTCAAGCGGTATGAAGCAAATGCTTATGAACCTTAAGCCAACTGCGCTTGAGGACTTGATTGCTGCAACCTCGCTGTACCGTCCGGGTCCTGCAAGCCAGATAGATACCTTTGTTGAAAATTCAAAAAATAAGGGCAATATTAAATATGAAACGCCCCTTCTTGAACCCATATTGAAAAACACCTATGGATGTATGGTTTATCAGGAACAGGTTATGCAGATTTTCCGTTCTCTTGCAGGCTATTCATACGGCAGAGCGGATGTTGTTCGCCGTGCAATGAGCAAGAAGAAACACGATGTTATGGAGCAGGAGAGGGAAACCTTTATTAAAGGCTGCGAGAAAAACAGCATTCCTGCCGAGGTTGCAAATTCAATATTTAATAAAATGACCGATTTTGCTTCCTATGCCTTCAATAAATCCCATGCGGCTTGCTATGCGCTTGTTGCATATCAGTGCGCATATCTCAAATGCTATTATCCTGCGGATTTTATGGCTGCGCTTTTAACCTCCGTGCTTGAAAATGCAAACAAGGTTGCAAGATATATAACCGAATGCAAGCGTCTCGGAATACGCCTTGCGCCGCCCAATATTAATAATTCCATGAAGGGCTTTACGGCAAACGGAAATGTTATTAACTACGGGCTTCTTGGCATTAAAAATCTTGGAAATGATTTCATTGAAGAAATAATTGCCGAGCGAAAAAACGGCGATTTCCAGGATTTATATGACTTTTGTTCAAGAATGCAGGGCAACCATTTCAACCGCAGAGCAGTTGAATCGCTTATAAGATGCGGTGCAATGGATTGCTTCGGCGCAAACAGGCGCCGGATGCTCCAGGGGCTTCCCGTTCTTGTAACAAATCTTGAAGAACAGCATAGAAAAACAATGTACGGCCAGATTGGGCTCTTTGATATAAGCGATGATTTTTCGCTTGATTTTGAGCTTCCCGATGTTAAGGAATTCACAAAAACCGAGCTGCTCCAGATGGAAAAGGAAATGACGGGGCTCTATCTTTCGGGACATCCGATGGATAAATATGAGGAGTATATTGAAAAAGCAGGCTGCGCAAAAACCTTTGAAATTATTGAAGCGGGAAGCGCAGACTCGGCTTACAGGGATGGCGCCAATGTAACACTTTGCGGAATTATCAGCCATATAACAATTAAGCAAACAAGGGCAAACAAGGCGAATATGGCGTTTGTTACCCTTGAGGATTTATACGGAACCGTTGAGGTTATTCTCTTCCCGAAAATCTTTATGCAGTATGCGTCAATGATTAGCGACGGCGGAGTTATAGCCGTTTCGGGAACGCTTTCAATTGAGGAGGAGAAGGAGGTTAAAATCCTTGCAAATGCGGTATATAAGCCAAATTCAATTCCCCAAAGAAAAGATGCGCCAGTTAAGGCAACATCTGAGGAAAAGCCTAAATCAAAGCGAAACGGCTTATTTTTGAAATTCAAATCCGCCGATGATGAACGGCTGAAGAAGGCAAAAACCGTAACCTCAATATTTGAAGGTGATATGCCGCTTTATTTCTATTTTGAGGATGAAAAGAAATACCATCTTCAAAAGCGAAGCGATTTTGTTGATGTCAACGAAACAATGCTTGCAGAGCTTAAAAGGCTTCTGGGCGATGAAAATGTTGCCGTGATTTATTGACAAGTATTGACATTTTAATTAAAATTCATTATTATGTATTTCAATAATTATTAATTTAACTCTTAGCGGAGGTAATGATATGAAAAAAATAGCAGTATTAACCAGCGGCGGCGACGCTCCCGGTATGAACGCCGTTATCCGTGCGGTTGTAAGAACAGGATGCGAAAACGGACTTGAGGTATACGGTGTTGAAAGAGGCTATGCAGGTCTTATCAACGGCGATTTCAGACCTATGAATCTCAGATCTGTTTCGGATATTATTAACCGAGGCGGAACAATTCTCTATTCTGCACGCTGTCCTGAATTCAGAACTGAAGAGGGTATGCAGAAGGCTATCAAAACCTGTAAGGATTTCGGAATTGAAGGCGTTGTTGTTATCGGCGGCGACGGTTCCTTCAGAGGCGCAAGAGACCTCAGCGAAAGAGGTATTCCCTGCGTTGGTATTCCCGGAACAATTGATAACGATATCGCTTGCTGCGATTATACTATCGGATATGATACCTGCCTTAATACCATTATGGAGCTTGTTGACAGAATCAGAGATACCACCGAGTCCCACGACAGATGCTCGGTTATAGAGGTTATGGGCCGTCATGCAGGTTATCTTGCGCTTAATTCAGGTATTGCCTGCGGCGCAACTGCAATTCTCATTCCCGAGGTTCCCGTTGATATTCAAAAGCATGTTATCGAAAGAATGCAGAGAACAATGAAGGCTGATAAGAAGCACTTTATCATTCTTGCAGCAGAGGGCGCATGCGTTGATGTTCAGCAGCTTGCAAAGGAAATTGAGGCAAAAACAGGCGTTGAATCAAGAGCAACAATTCTTGGCCATACCCAGCGTGGCGGATACCCAACCGCTAAGGACAGAATCAAGGCAACCCAGATGGGCCACTATGCTGTTAATCTTCTTATGAAGGATATCGGCAACCGTGTTGTTGCTTGCCAGAAGGAGCAGATTCTTGATTATGATATCTTTGAAGCTCTCCAGATGACAAAGACTATTGATAAAAACCTCTACGATATCGCACACGAGGTATCCATCCAAGTTTTGCGTTTTGCGTTTCGCGTTGCGAGTTTTTGGTATCCGACCAACGGTTCCCAAAATTTGTTATCGGCTTGGAGCTCGTCGAAGCAAACTCCGCGATTAGAATACATTGCTCTTAGTTGTTTGAATGAGCAATATATTAAAAATCGCTCCATACCTTTCTCCTCTCAAATCAAAATGTTTTGCATTTTGATTTGCTTACCGATGC
>CAMYWU010000155.1 GCA_947302895.1 uncultured Clostridia bacterium
ACACTGCCTGAACACCGTTGATATATCTGAGGTCAACGGTTATATCACTAAGCATTTCGATAATTTTATCGCTGTCGCCGAGAATACCCCTTCTCTGTGCGCCGAGAGCAACAGTTCTGTAAAGCGCTCCCGTGTCAACATAGATGTAGCCAAGCTCCTTAGCAGCCGCTTTTGCAACGGTGCTTTTGCCTGCACCTGCAGGTCCGTCAATTGCAACATTAATCATAATTATTCTCCTTATAAAGAAGTGTGAAGAGTGGAGTGTGGAGTGTGGAGTTTATGTTACTCGCTGCGCTCAAACAATATATAATTGCCGACCGCAGGTCCCGAAACTTCACTCTCCACCATCCAAACTCCAAACTAAATATTATTTCCGCAGACATAGCCAGTTGAGAAGGCTATTTGCAGATTAAAACCGCCCGTATATGCATCAACATCAATAATCTCGCCTGCAAAGGAAAGATTTGATATGAGCTTTGATTTCATTGTTTTCGGGTCTATTTCCTTAACATCAACGCCGCCCGAGGTTATAACCGCTTCTTCAATTGGACGAAAATCGGTTATATCAACGGTAAAACTCTTCAGCAAAGCAACAAGAGCGAGCCTTTGCTCCTTCGTTATGCTGTTGCACTTTGACGATGGCTCAATTGAGCTTAGCTTAACAACCGTTGGTATTATTTTATTTGGCAAAAGCTTTGATAAGGAATTTATAAAATCTCGGTTTTTGTTTTCTTCAAAATCACGCAAAATTCTTTTATCAAGCGTTTTTTCATCGAGCGCAGGTTTTAAATCAATTGAAAGAGTGTATTTCTTTTCCCCCGGCTTATCCATATGCGCCGAAGCTGAGAGTATTACAGGACCGCTTACTCCGAAATGAGTAAACAGCATTTCGCCAAAATCGCTGTAAACGAGCTCATCGCCGTCAAAAAGCTTAATTCCGATATTCTTAAGACTCAGCCCTTGCAGCGAAGGGATAAAGTTATTTGAACAAACAAGGGGTACCAACGAGGGTTTTAGCTCGGTTACCCTGTGTCCTGCCTGCCTTGCAAATATGTATCCATCGCCTGTTGAGCCTGTTTGCGGATAGCTTTTTCCGCCCGTGCAAATAGCAAGGGCATCACATTTCATTCTTTCTCCGTTTTCAAGAATAACGCCTGTAACTAAATCATCTTTTATCTCAAGACTTTTAACGCTTGCATTAATAATCTCAACACCGCTTTGCTTTGCATAATTCACAAGAGCATCAACAATATCAACCGCTTTATCGGATACGGGAAACACCCTGTTTCCCCTTTCGATTTTTGTTTCAACTCCAAGCTCTTCAAAAAGCGCAATAGTATCGTACGGCATAAAGGCTGAAAAAGCTGAATATAAAAATCTCGGATTTCTCGGTACGTTTGAAATAAGCTCGTTTATATCAAAACAGGCGTTTGTAACATTACATCTGCCCTTGCCCGTTATCATAACCTTACGTGCAGGGCGTGCATTTTTTTCAATTAAGGTTACATCAAGCCCTCGAAGAGAAGCTCTCGCTGCAGCAAGCAAGCCCGAAGCTCCGCCTCCGATGATAATAATTTTTCTGTTATCCATAATTATTTATTATATATTATGAGTCCGCTTCTGTCAATTGCTCGCTGAGTGTCTCCCACTCTGCATATAGCGCCTCTTTTTTATTGTTTAATTCATCAAGCGCATTAGTTAGCTCCATCAGCGTTTCATAGTCTGCGCTGAGCATTTTTTCTTCAATACTAGCGGTTTCGTTTTCGGCTTCCTCTATCTCCTGTTCACATTTTGAAAGCCTTGTTTTCGCCTTTCTGAGAGCGGAAGCACGTTCCTTTTTCAGCTGATACTCATTCGGCTTTTTTTCTTTCTGAACAGCCTGTGCAACAACAGGAGAAGCTAAAAGGCTCTTCCTTTCCATATACTCGTCGTAGTTGCCGATATATTCGGTAACGCCGTCTTTATCAAGCTCTAGAATCCTTGTTGCAAGCTTATTAATAAAATATCTGTCGTGAGAAACAATAAGCATTGTTCCGCTGTATTCAAGCAGAGTGTTTTCAAGCTCCTCCCTTGAAAAAGCATCAAGGTGGTTGGTGGGCTCATCAAGCAGCAAAAAGTTATACTTACCAAGCATAAGCTTTAAAAGCGCAACCCTTGCACGCTCACCGCCCGAACAATCCGAAAGATTCTTAAAAACATCATCGCCCTTAAACAGAAAAGCTGCAAGCGCACTTCTTACAGAGGTTTCGTTCATTGACGGGAAGGTTGACCATATTTCCTCAATAACCGTTTTACTAAGGTCGAGCTTTGCCTGAACTTGGTCGAAATAGCCTGTAAAAACATTTGCGCCAAAGCTGAAATATCCGCTGTCGGCAGAATAATCCTTCATTAGAATTTTAAGCAAAGTTGTTTTTCCGCAGCCGTTTTCACCGAGCAGAAAAACTCTTTCGTTTCTTCTTATCTGAAAGCTTGCGTTTTCAAAAACCTTTTTATCCTTGAAGCTCTTTGAAAGCTCAAAGGCATTTAAAACCTCTTCACCGCTTATGTATTTAGGCGTGAAGTCAAAGCGTATTCTTGCAACCTTTGAATCGGGAACAACAACCTGTGCCTTTAGCTTTTCAAGGCGTTTTTCTTCGCTTTCGGCTTTCTTGATGCTCTTTTCCCTGTTCCACTGCCTTTGCTGAGCGATAATGCCTTCTATTCGCTCAATCTCCTTCATATCGTTTTCGTATTTATCCTCAATTGCTTTCTGGCGGGCCTCCTTCTTCTTTAAGAAATCGGAATAATTGCCGCTGTAGCAAAGGCATTTTTTGTTTTCAATTTCAATTGTTTTGGTTGTTAATCTATCTAAAAAATATCTGTCGTGCGAGATAATTAGGCATGCGCCCGAAAAGTCCTTTAAAAAGCCCTCAAGCCATTCAAGCGCATTCAAATCAAGATGGTTTGTAGGCTCGTCAAGCAAGAGAAAATCAGCCTTTGAAAGCAGCAGCTTTGCAAGAATCAGCTTTGATTTCTGACCGCCCGAAAGATTGGCAGTCGGCATATCAAAATCCTTTTCGGAAAAGCCAAGACCAACAAGCGCCGCACGGGTTCTGCTCTGATATGTTAAGCCGCCATCCCTTGTAAAAATATGATTGAGCAAGTCCTGGCGCTCAATATTATTTTGCCGGTCCCCAATGCCGTTTGTTATATTATGCGAAAGCTCCTCAAGCTCCTTTTCCATTTCAATCAAATCATAGAAAACGGAAATAAGCTCGTTATAAACCGTTTTATTCTCTGAGCAGGTATGCTGCTCCATATATCCGAGCCTTGCATTTTTTGAAATAAAGCAAGCTCCATCGGTTGGCTGATACTCGCCTGTTATCAGTTTAAACAGCGAGGTTTTTCCCGCTCCGTTGCAACCGATTAAGCCAACCTTCTCCTTTTCTTTCACATCAAAAGAAACGCCTTCAAAAAGCGTTGTTTCTCCAAAGGAAAGTTTTAAATTCTGAACGTCAAGAACTGCCATAATTTCACCGATAATTTTTCAAATCATTAATCTTATCTATTTTACTATAAATTTGCTTGATTGTGAAGAGTAAATTTGATATTATTAAACTAACAAATCTGATAAAGGTGAAAAGTATGGAAATATTAAAACTCAGTCCCGTTTTTAAAGATTACATCTGGGGCGGAAACAGACTTAAAAGCGATTTCGGCTTTGAAACCGGCTTTGATAAAACTGCTGAGGGCTGGATGCTTGCCTGCCATAAGGACGGAATGAATACCGTTTGCCAGGGCGAGTTTGAGGGCAAAACTCTTCAGGAGATTTTTGATAACGAGGGTCTTGAAAAAGTTGCAGGTAAAAACTGCCTTAAGTTCCCCTACTTCCCCGTTCTTATAAAGCTGATTGACGCGTTTGACAACCTTTCAATTCAGGTTCACCCCGACGACGAATACGCGCGCAGGGTTGAAAATGAATTCGGCAAAACGGAAATGTGGTACGTGCTTGACGCTGCCGACGGCGCAGAGCTGATTTACGGCTTCAGGCAAAATGTGACGAAGGGCCAGGTCCTGGAGGGAATCCGTTCGGGGCTGATCAGTCATCAGCTCAATCACGTGCCGGTCCAAAAGGATGATGTCTTCTTTATCGAGCCCGGAACCGTGCATGCCATCGGTGCCGGCGTCCTGGTGGCCGAGGTCCAGGAGAGCAGCAACGTGACCTACCGGCTC
>CAMYWU010000156.1 GCA_947302895.1 uncultured Clostridia bacterium
AACCGCTGTTCCTTTTGATATGTACGTTTCAGGTAAGGGCCAGGGCGTTTCAAGACTTCGTCTTTGGAGCGCAAAGAAGCCCGAATTTGACTACGAGGCTTTCCGCCGCGGCGAATATGTTAAATCCCTTGAAGAGAGCGCTATGGCTGCTGCTATTTCAAAGGTTCTTTATCCCGACGACCAGACTCCCGAGGGTAAATCCCTTCGTCTTCGTCAGCAGTATTTCCTTGTTTCTGCTTCTGTTCAGGATATTATTCAAAACCACCTGCATCAGCACGGTACTCTTGATAACCTTCCCGAAAAGATTGCAATTCATATTAACGATACTCATCCTACAATGGCAATCCCCGAAATGATGAGAATTATGCTTGATGAGTGCGGCTACAGCTGGGACGAGGCTTGGTCTATTGTTACAAGAACTGTTGCATATACAAACCATACAGTTATGAAGGAAGCGCTTGAATGCTGGAGCGAGGAGCTTTATTCAAGACTTCTTCCCCGTATCTACCAGATTACAAAGGAAATTGATAACCGCTTCAGAGCATATGTTTGGAGCGCAACAGGGGACGCGGAAAAGGTTGAGAGAATGGCAATCGTTTCGGGCGGCATCGTAAGAATGGCAAATCTCTGCGTTGCAGGTTCCCACAGCGTTAACGGTGTTTCTGCGCTTCACAGCGAAATACTTAAGGATACAATTTTTAAGGATTTCTATAGCCTCACTCCCGAAAAATTCTGCAATGTTACAAACGGTATTGCGTTCAGAAGATGGATTTGCCAGGCTAACCCTGCGCTTACCGCATATATTACCGAGCTTATCGGCGATAAGTTCATCACTCAGTCGGATGAGCTTCTTAAGCTTCGTGAATTCAAGGATGATAAGAAGGTTCTTGAAAAAATCAACGAGATTAAGTATGAAAACAAGGTTCGCTTTGCAAAGGTTGTTAAAAAGAGAATGGGCGTTGAAATCGACCCGAATTCAATTTTTGACGTACAGGTTAAGCGCCTTCACGAATATAAGCGCCAGCAGCTGAATATTCTTAATATCATAGCTGAATATCAGCTCCTCAAGAGCAATCCCAATGCTGATTTCTATCCTAAAACATATATCTTTGCCGCTAAAGCAGCTCCCGGCTACTTTATGGCTAAGAAACTTATTCAGCTTATTGACGCTCTTTCAAAGGTTATCAACAACGATCCCGATGTAAACGGTAAGCTCAAGGTTGTATTTATGGAGGACTACAGCGTTTCTCTTGCAGAGCTCCTTATGCCTGCTGCAGATATCTCTGAGCAGATTTCTCTTGCAGGAACAGAGGCATCGGGTACAGGTAATATGAAGCTTATGCTTAACGGTGCGTTAACCCTCGGAACTCTCGACGGTGCAAATGTTGAGATAAATGAGGCTGTTGGTTCTGATAATATCTTCATCTTCGGTATGAAAACTCCCGAGGTTGAGGACCTTATGAGAAATGGCTACTATCCGATGAATTACTACAACAACAATGAAATTCTCAGAAACGCTATTGATTTCATTGAAGCAGGCGTTGACGGCAAGAATTTCAGCGAGGTTGTTTCATCGCTTAAGAATATCGACCCGTATATGACTCTTGCTGATTTTGCCGACTATCAGAAGGCTCAGCTTGAAGTTTCAAAGGCTTATGCAGACAGAGAACGCTTTGCAAGAATGAGCCTTATGAATATCAGCGGCGCAGGTGTATTCAGTGCGGACCGTTCAATCATGGACTATGCAAACAGAATCTGGCACACAAAGCCCGTTGTTTTTGAAGAGGAAGCTCCTGCAAAGAAAGCTTCTTCTAAAAAGGAAGCTCCTGCAAAGAAGGCAGCTGCTCCCAAGCGCTCGGTAAAGAGGTCAAAGAAAAGCTAAATATTAGTGGTCAGTGGCAAGTGAACAGTGATCAATGGGAGGGCTTTTGCCCTCCCAATATATTGCTATAAAAATATCCTATGCTTGCAACTAAAAAAGGAACCAATATGACAGTATTCAATTCCAGGAAAACTGAATATAAATCACGCCTTAGCGCAATTAAAACAAACGAGGAGGTCAGACTGGCTGTATACGTTCCCCGTTCTATGAACTGCTCTAAGGCTGTTCTTTGTGTTGTTAAGGATAGCGAAGACGCTGTTTATTATGATATGTTCTGGGCAGGAATGGTTGATGACGATAGGGAAAAATGGGAATTGCATTTTTCAGCAACCAGCCCGGGTATTTATTGGTATCATTTCGAGCTTGATACTCCCTGGGGCAGAAACTTTGTTCTCAATGTTGGAAACGGTATTGGCGAAATAACCGCTGAGGGCGGTGCTTTTCAGCAGACTGTTTATGATGAGAATTATAAAACTCCCCAGTGGCTCAGGGGCGGCGTTATTTATCAGATTTTCCCCGACAGATTCTATGCTTCCGGTGAAGAAAAGCATGGTGTTCGTCCTTCGAGAGTTATGAGAAAATGGGGCGAGGAGCCCTTCTGGGCTGAGGAACAGATGAACGGCATCTGGAACAACGATTACTTCGGCGGCGACCTTAAGGGCATTGAGGAAAAGCTCGATTATCTTTGCGAGCTTGGTGTTACCTGCATTTATCTGAATCCTATTTTTGAAGCTAATTCAAACCACAGATACGATACTGCGGATTATGAAAAAATAGACCCCCTTCTTGGCACGGAAGAGGATTTGAAATCCCTTTGCAATGCGGCAAAGGAGAGGGGAATAAACATAATACTTGACGGCGTTTTCAGCCATACGGGCTGCGACAGCAAGTATTTTAATATGTATAATAATTATGATAGCCAAGGCGCTTATAACTCAAAGGAAAGCCCCTATTATCCCTGGTATAAATTCACTGATTATCCCGATGGCTATCAGTCGTGGTGGGGGATTAAGCTCCTTCCCGAAATCATTGAGGAAAATGAGGAATACAGAAATTATATCTGCTCGGAAAACGGTATATTAAGACGTTGGATGAGATGCGGTATAAAGGGCTGGAGACTCGATGTTGCAGATGAACTGCCCGATATCTTCCTTGACGACCTCAGAAAAGCTGTTAAAGCTGAGGATGAGGAGGCTGTTATTATCGGTGAGGTCTGGGAGGACGCAACCAATAAAACGGCATACGGAATAAGAAGAAGATATCTTCTCGGAGAACAGCTTGATTCCGTTATGAACTATCCATTTGCGGATGCGGTTCTTAACTTTGTTCGTTTTCAGAATGCGGATGCATTCTTTGATGATGTTCTGAGTATTATTGAAAACTATCCGCCCGAGGTTCTCCATATTTTAATGAACCATATCGGAACCCACGATACCGAAAGGGCAATAACCCGTCTTGCAGGCGATGACTGCGAGGGCTACGGCAGGGAATGGCAGCATGAGCATAACACGCTTGACAGCTACGATTATTTAAAGGGCGTTTCAATGATGAAAATCGCCTCGCTTTTGCAGTTCACTCTTCCGGGTGTTCCGTCAATTTACTATGGCGATGAAATCGGTATGCAGGGAATGAAGGACCCGTTCAACAGAGCTTGTATGAGCTGGGATAATATAAACGAGGAGCTGCTTAGATGGTATAGGCGTCTTGGTGAAATCCGAAAGGGCTGCAGTGCGTTTATAAGCGGTGAATTTGAGCCTGTTTTCTGCTCGCATAAAACTATTGCATATAAGCGAAGGGGCGAAGAAAACGAGGTTCTTGTTGCAGTTAATCTTGATGATGAAGCGCAGGAGCTTGATATCGGATATGAATGGGATAACTCATATGCAATCTTCGGCGAAAGCGCAATCTGCGGCAAAATCACCCTTGGTCCATACAGATACACATTACTTTCAAGATAAAACGGATGCCTACACATCCGTTTTATTTTATCAATCACCGGGGTCAGACCCCAGTGATTGATAAAATAAAAATGTCAAAACAAAGCCAAATAACAATCAATCATAGGGTCTGACCCTGTGATTGATTGTTGACAGGAGCGAGATTGTTTGCTATTATGATAATGGTGGTGATTATTTTGGCAAGACAGCAAAGGGCTAAAAGTGAAAGCGGAATATATCATATTATGCTTAGAGGAATTAATAAGCAACAGGTATTTTTTGACGATGACGACTATTATATGTTTTTGAATGTTCTTTCAAAAGCAAAAACAGTAAGTGGGTTCAAGCTTTATGCATATTGTTTGATGAACAATCATATA
>CAMYWU010000157.1 GCA_947302895.1 uncultured Clostridia bacterium
TGCCGTTCTGGGCATTAACGGCGCAATGCTCAATTCGCTGAAAAAGGACGGCATTGAATATCTCTGGCAGCCCGACGGTGTTCACTGGTCGGGTCAGGCTCCCGTTTGCTTTCCGATAGTTGGCGTTCTTCCCGATGGCAAGGGCTATGCCTTTGGCAAGGAATGTAATATGAAGCGCCACGGCGTTGCAAGAATAACGCCTTTTGAGGTTTTTGAGCAATTTGACAACTCCATAACCTTCATTCAAAAAAGCAACGAGCAAACAAGAAAAGCCTTTCCCTTTGATTACGAGCTGAAAATTAAGTATACAATTATCGGAAGCACCATAACAAATGAGTATATCATAACCAATATCGGCAGCGAAAAATTCCCCTTTGCAATAGGCGGTCATCCTGCGTTTAACTGTCCGCTTTGCGAGGGCGAAAGCTTTGAGGATTATAAGGTTATTTTTGGCAAAAAGCTTACTGATGGCTATCTGCGCCCCGACCACGCATCGGGAATTATTGATGTTTCAAAGCGCTTTTCTGAGTTTGAAGGCGTTGATACAATCAATATGAAGCATTCGCTTTTTGAAGAGCTTGATTCAATGGTTTTTGATAATATTGAGCCCAAATGCGCAACCCTGATAGGCAAGCTGGGCAGGGGCGTTAAAATTGAGTATCAGGATATGAACAATCTGCTTGTATGGTCGGATGTTGGCGAGCCGGATTTTGTTGCTCTTGAGCCCTGGACGGGCATTGCAAGCTGCACCGATGAAAGCGATGTTATAGAGGATAAGCGGGGAATGACGGTTTTAAACCCGAACGAAACCGCAAGCTTTAAATTTAAAATAACATTGATTTAATAATCAGTTAAAATATTTGCAATATCATTATTAAAACAAGCTTCCAAGCACACCGGGGATATTCCTTTGCAGACGATTTGTCCTCTGTGTGTTTCACGAATACTAAACGGGGTGATTTTTTGAAAAATTCAAAGGTATTGATAGCCTTTATATGCATAATGGTTCTTGTTTTTTCGTTTGCTGCGTGCGCTCAGCAGAAGGGAAAAACGGAGAATGTAACCCAGGTTGTTACAGATGAAAACGGCGAGATTGTAACAGGCGCAAATGGCGAGGCGCTTACAGAGGAGCTTGAAGCTCAGATTGTAACCGATGCAAACGGACAGGCTGTAACAGAGGTTGTAACGGATAAGAACGGAAAGCCCCTTACAACTGTTAAGGATAATAAATATGTTAATGTAACCCAGGTTGTAACGCAGTCAAAGGGCGGCAAACAAACAAAATCAACAACAGCTAAATCAGGTTCAAAAAACACCTCAACAACTAAGTCGGGTAAGAACAAGGGCAAAACAACAACTACAACCACAACAACACAGAAGCCCGCTTCCGAAAGAAAAATAACTATAACCGTTAAGCTTCCAACGGACAGCGATGTTGAGGATGAATTAACAATTCTTGTAAACGGCAAAGAGGTTAAAAAGGATACCGTAAGAATGAACGGAACCTCCTATACGTTCACAACAAAGGATAAATACAAGGGCGTGGTTGATGTAACAGCTTCGCTTAAAGCCCATGGCTCATCATCAGCCAAAACAAATGAAGCAGGAGTTACCCTTGAAATTTCATACAACGGCATACCTGTTCTTGCCGATGACGAGGATTAAAATCAAATAGATTATTGCCGAAAACGGCTTATAATGAAGAAAAAAGCTATAGAATATTCTATAGCTTTTTTCTTCTTGTTATTTCAAATTATATATGCTATTATATATAGTGGTTTAAAATGGGAGCAAAGGGCTTATGCTTAAAAAGAATGACGAGATTAAACTGAATATCGAAGCAATGACCAGCGAGGGCTCGGCTGTTTCCCATTGGGAAGGCATGGCGGTTTTTGTTCGGGGTGCTGTTCCCGGCGATGAAATTCTTGCCCATATTATCAAGGTTTCAAAAAGCTATGCCATAGGTATTATAAAAGAAATAATCAGCCCCTCGCCATCAAGAATAGAAAGCGATTGCCCTGTTTCAGATAAATGCGGCGGCTGTTCGCTTCGCAATATGACCTATGATGAGGAGCTGAAATATAAGAAAAGCCGTGTTGAAGATGCGATTAAAAGAATCGGGCATCTTGACATACCTGTTATGGATATTATCGGAGCCGATGAAATAAACCACTATCGCAACAAAGCGCAATATCCCGTTTTAATCGAAAACGGCGGGTTAATGGCTGGCTTTTATGCATATAAGAGCCATAGAATTATTCCCTGCGACAGCTGCCATTTGCAGCAAAGGGAGTTTGATGATTGCCTTGAAGCATTTGCAAAATGGGTTAAAAAGGCGGGCATAACCTCCTATGATGAAAAAACAGGCAGGGGCTTGCTTCGCCATATATATCTCAGAAAAGCCGTTAAAACAGGCGAGATAATGGCTTGCGCTGTTATCAACGGCAATATGCTTCCTCAAAAGGAATTGCTTATTGAGGAGCTCGAAAAAGTCAGCTCAGTTAAAAGCATTTGTTTTAATGTTAACAAGAGCAAAAGCAATGTTATTCTCGGAAGCAAAACCGAGGTTATTTGGGGCAGCGAAACGATAACGGATATTCTTCTCGGCAAGAAATTTGAAATATCGCCCGAATCGTTTTATCAGGTTAACCACGCCCAATGCGAAAAGCTCTATTCAAAGGCAATTGAATATGCGGCGCTTAATGATGAGCAAACCCTTGTTGATTTATACTGCGGCGCAGGAACCATAGGGCTTTCAATGGCTGAGAAGGCAAAGCAGGTTATAGGAATTGAAATTGTTCCCGATGCAATTAAAAACGCAAAGCAAAATGCAAAAATAAACGGCATAACAAATGCTCAGTTTATTTGTGCGGATGCGCTTGAGGGCGCAAAACAGCTTCAGGCAAGGGGCATAAAAACAGATGTTGTTGTTCTCGACCCGCCCCGAAAAGGCTGCGATAAAGCGCTTTTTGATGTTATCTCTCTGCTAAGTCCCAAGAGAATAGTTTATGTTTCGTGCGATAGCGCAACGCTTGCGAGAGATTTGGCAATCCTTGATGAAAAAGGATATAAGGCGCTTGAAATAACGCCTGTTGATATGTTCCCCCGCACAACACATGTTGAAAATGTTGTTTTAATATGCAAATACGATAATGCATAAAGTATTTATGGCAGAATAACTCTTATTTGCAGCGCAAATATATCGAATGCGATATATCGCTGTGCGATAAGAAAAAAACAAAGAGGTAGAAAAATGAAAAAGAATTATGATGTTATTATAATTGGCGCAGGTCCCGGCGGTATTTTTTCCGCTTATGAGCTTATCCAGAAGAACAGCAAGCTTAAAATTGCTGTTTTTGAAGCAGGAAATCCGCTTTCAAAAAGAAAGTGCCCGATAGACGGCGACAAGATTAAATCCTGCATTCAGTGTAAAACCTGCGCTATAATGAGCGGTTTCGGAGGCGCAGGCGCATTCTCGGACGGCAAGTATAATATAACGAATGATTTCGGCGGAACTCTTTATGAATACATAGGCAAGAGGGAAGCAATTGAGCTTATGCAGTATGTTGATGCAATCAATATCAGCCATGGCGGAGAGAATTGCCGTCTTTATTCAACTGCCGGCTCGAAGTTCAAAAAGCTATGTATGCAGAATCAGCTCCATCTTCTTGAGGCTTCTGTTCGCCATCTCGGAACGGATATAAACTATGTTGTTCTTGAAAACCTATATAACGAGCTCAAGGAAAAGGTTGATTTTTCTTTCAACACCCATATTGATAAGGTTGAAAAGCTTGAAAGCGGCTACAAGGCTGTTTGTAAGGACGGCGAATACACCTGTAAACAGTGCATTATTTCTGTCGGAAGATCGGGAAGCAAGTGGATGGAAGGCGTTTGCGATGACCTCGGAATCAAAACCCATTCAAACAGGGTTGATTTAGGCGTTCGTGTTGAGCTTCCTGCTGTTATTTTCAGCCACCTTACCGATGAGCTTTATGAAAGCAAGATTGTTTATACAACAAAGAACTATGAGGACCAGGTTCGTACCTTCTGTATGAACCCGAAGGGCAGCGTTGTTAACGAAAACACAAACGGAATTATAACCGTTAACGGCCACAGCTTTGAGGACCCCGAAAAGCAGACGGAAAATACGAATTTTGCGCTTCTTGTTGCAAAGCATTTTTCTGAGCCGTT
>CAMYWU010000158.1 GCA_947302895.1 uncultured Clostridia bacterium
ACTGAGGCTTCAACTCCTTTTCCCGAAAGATTGCAGATAATCTATAACGATATGTGCTATCTTTTTGAGAAGTATAAGCCCGAGGCAATGGCTATGGAAAAGCTGTTCTATAATTCAAACCAGAAAACAGTTATTGACGTTGCGCAGGCAAGAGGAGTTATAACCCTTTCAGCCCAGATGTACGGCAAGGATATTTTTGAATATACTCCCTTGCAGATAAAGCAATCCGTAACGGGCTACGGCAGAGCCGAAAAAAAGCAGGTTATGGAGATGACAAAAAATATTCTCGGGCTTAAAGCAATTCCGAAGCCCGATGATACAGCCGATGCGCTTGCAATGGCAATCTGCCATGGACATTCGAGCGCCTCAGCTATGGGACGGTTAAACACAATGATTAATAATCAGCTTGGTGGTAATAAATGATTTATAATGTTAAAGGAATACTGACATATGCGGAGCCAACCTTTGCCGTTGTTGAATGCGGCGGAGTGGGCTTCAAGTGCTTTATCAGCACAACAACCTTAAGGCAGCTGCCTTCTCCAAACAGAGAGGTGAATTTATACACTCACCTTGCTGTAAGAGAGGACGCAATGGATTTATACGGCTTTGCCGAGATTGAAGAGCTTGAAGCCTTCAAGCTTCTGATTTCCGTTTCGGGAATAGGTCCTAAGGCGGCTGTTGCAATTCTTAGCGTATTAACTCCCGAAAAGCTTTCAATTGCCGTTTCAAGCGGCGATATAAGGGCTATATCAAGCGCCCAGGGAGTTGGAAAGAAAACAGCCGAAAGAGTTGTTCTTGAGCTTAAGGATAAAATGGCAGGCATCGCAACGGGAAGCACCGCTTCAATCGTTGAGGGTATACAGGCTGTTGCTTCTTCAAGCGCAGCTCAGGAAGCAGTTGAGGTTCTTGTTTCCCTTGGCTTTAACCAGAGCGCTGCAAGCGCAGCAGTCGGCGCAATGGATATGAGCCTCAGCGTTGATGAAATGGTAAGAAAGGGACTTAAGGAGCTGTCGGGTCAGCTGTAAAATTGATTGAGCGCAGCGAGAAACTTATTTGCGCCCCTTGTCAAAGGGGAGAGGGCCACGAAGTGGCGAGGGGATCGTCGCAAATACCTGGAACGTGTTCTTAACAGAAATGACTATCCCTCCGTCTGCCTTTCGGCAGCCACCTCCCTTTATCAAGGGAGGCAATAAGGTTAGGAGATTAAATTATGATAGAAAACGAAATGGATTTTGAAGGGCGCCTTGCGGCTCCCGAATATATAGCAGGGGATAATGAGATAGAAAATTCCCTTCGTCCCAAGCAGCTTTCTGAATATATCGGTCAGAGCAAGGCAAAAGAAAACCTTGCAATCTATATTCAGGCGGCAAAGCTCAGGGGCGAGCCCCTCGACCATGTTTTGCTCTACGGACCTCCGGGTCTCGGCAAAACAACTCTTGCAGGAATTGTTGCAAACGAGCTTGGCGTTAATATAAGAATAACCTCGGGACCTGCAATTGAAAAGCAGGGCGACCTTGTTGCAATTCTTTCAAACCTTGAAAACGGCGATGTTTTGTTTATCGATGAAATTCACCGCCTAAACAGAACGGTTGAAGAAATTCTCTATCCTGCAATGGAGGATGGCAAGATTGATATAATTATCGGCAAAGGACCTTCGGCAAGGAGCTTTCAGCTCTCCCTTCCGAAATTCACCCTTATCGGTGCAACAACAAGAGCGGGTCAGATTTCAGCGCCCCTGAGAGACCGCTTCGGCGTTATCTTAAGACTTGAAATGTATACAAATGAGGAGCTTGCAGAGATTGTTAAACGCTCTTCAAGAATACTGAATATTCCGCTTGATGATGAGGGCGCAGGGCTTATTGCAAGCCGTTCAAGAGGAACTCCCCGTATTGCAAACCGTCTGCTTAAGCGTTCAAGGGATTTTGCAGAGGTTAAATACGAAGGCGTTATCAATAAGAGCGCCGCTGAGGAAGCGCTTTCAAGTATGGATATAGACGAGCTCGGACTTGACGCTATAGACAGAAGACTTCTTTCAACAATGATAAGAAACTATAACGGCGGTCCTGTTGGTCTTGAAACAATATCGGCGGCAATCGGCGAGGAATCGGTTACAATTGAGGATGTTTATGAGCCTTATTTAATGCAAATCGGCTTCCTTGCAAGAACTCCGAGGGGAAGATGCGTAACTCCTGCGGGATATAAGCATCTCGGAATTGAATTTAATAATGATAATAATAATCAACAAAAATTAGATTTATAAGAAAAGGTGATTAATATGGGCAGACTGTTCGGAACTGACGGCGTCAGAGGTATAGCCAACAAGGATTTAACAAATGAGCTTGCAATGAAAATCGGAGCGGCGGCTGCGGCTGTGCTTCTTAAGGAAGCAAAGAGCACAAAGCCGACTGTTTTAATCGGTAAGGACACAAGAGCCTCGGGCGATATGCTTGAAGCTGCGCTTACTGCAGGTCTTTGTTCGGTAGGATGCAATGTTTTATCAATCGGAATTGTTCCGACTCCTGCTGTTGCATACCTCGTTGGAAAATATGAGTGTGAGGCAGGAATAATGATTTCCGCTTCGCATAACCCCTGCGAATATAACGGCATAAAGATTTTTCAGAAGAGCGGATACAAGCTTGACGACGCTATTGAGGATGAGATTGAAAAAATCATTCTCGGCGAAGAGGAAGCTCCCGAAATGAAAATCGGCGGCGAAGTAGGAAACAGACTTTATTCAAAAACTGCCGTTAAGGATTATATTGAACACGTTGTTTCAACAACCGATGTTCGCTTCGACGGTATGAGCATTGCTCTTGACTGTGCAAACGGCTCGGCTTCCGTATGCGCTAAAGAGATTTTTACAGCTCTCGGCGCAAAATGCTTAATGCTTTCCGATACTCCCGACGGAGTTAATATAAACGACGGATGCGGCTCAACCCATCCTGAAGAGCTTATGAAGTTTGTTAAGGATGCCCGTCTTGACCTTGGTCTTGCTTTCGACGGCGATGCCGACAGAATGCTTGCAGTTGATGAAAACGGCGAGCTTGTTGACGGCGATAAGGTTATTGCAATTTGTGCAAACAAGATGAAGAGCGAGGGCAAGCTTAAAAACAATACCGCAGTTGTAACCGTTATGAGTAATATGGGCTTCTTCAAGTTCTGCGATGAATACGATATTCACTGCGCAAGAACCGCTGTTGGCGACAGATATGTTTTAGAGCGTATGCTCAAGGACGGATATAATATCGGCGGCGAGCAATCGGGCCATGTTATTTTCCTTGATTTTGCAACAACGGGCGACGGCGAGCTTTCGGGCGTTCAGCTT
The DNA here is from genome assembly GCA_947302895.1 of uncultured Clostridia bacterium. Lineage (GTDB taxonomy): Bacteria > Bacillota > Clostridia > Oscillospirales > Acutalibacteraceae > Eubacterium_R. The sequence continues at coordinate 3,326 of CAMYWU010000158.1, forward strand.
ATTGAAACAGTTGTTAAGAGCGGCAAAAAGCTCTCCGAGCTTGCAAGCATTATGACGGTTTATCCCCAGGTACTTATCAATGTTAAGGTAAGCCCCGAAGGAAAACAGAAATATAACAATGATGAATATATTATTGCTGCAACCCAGAAGGCTGAAATGGAGCTTATGGGCGACGGAAGAGTTCTTGTTCGTGTAAGCGGAACGGAGCCCCTCGTTCGTGTTATGCTCGAGGGCAAGGATATAGACCATATCACAAAGCTTGGCAATGATATAGCAGAAGTTGTTAAAGAAAGATTATCTTAATTGAACGAGCGTAGCGAGAAACCAAAACCTCGCAACGCGTGGCTCGAAACTCGGAACTTTTTAAGGAAAAAACTATGAGAGTAGCAACTGAATGGAAGGATTATGAATTAATCGACTGCGCAGCAGGCGAAAAGCTTGAACGCTGGGGAAGTAAGATACTTATTCGTCCCGACCCGCAGGTTATATGGAAAACATATAAGGCTCACAGATTATGGGCTCAGCCTGCAGCAAAGTATTTTCGCTCAAAAACGGGCGGCGGTCAGTGGAAAGTGTTCACCCGCTTACCCGGATCCTGGCAGATAAGATACAGGGATTTAACCTTCAATATCAAAACAATGGGCTTTAAACATACGGGTATTTTTCCCGAGCAGGCGGTTAACTGGGATTTAACAAGGGATTTAATCCGTTCAAGAAATCCCGAGGAGGTTAAGGTTCTAAATCTCTTTGCCTATACGGGCGCCGCAACTGTTGCCTGTCTTAAAGAGGGTGCAAGCGTTGTTCATGTTGACGCATCAAAGGGTCTGACCAACTGGGCAAAGGAAAACGCCAAGGCAAGCG
>CAMYWU010000159.1 GCA_947302895.1 uncultured Clostridia bacterium
GCTTCTTGGTTCGGATTGCCATAATCTTGATTCCCGTCCTCCCGAATACGAGGAAGGAATTAATGCAATTATAAAAGAAAGCGGAGAAGAAGCGGTTACTGTCTTAATGAACAACGCCGTACAATTAGTTGGATAAAAAGTCTTGCCCACCCTTAAGGGTGGGCATCTTTTTATGTTCAGTTATAAGATATAAGCAGATATCATATTAATGACTATGAAAAAAACATCTCAGTCATTTACAGTATTTATCCTCTTTTGCATAATCATTTTATTAATAGCTTTTTCAAAAGAGGCAAAGGAAGGCGCTGTTCGCGGAATTGAACTCTGCGAGGGAATAATTATTCCCTCGCTTCTTCCTGTTTTGATAGTATCAAACACGCTTATACGCCTTAAATCAAGTCCGCTTTCCGCCATATTATTCGGCTTAATATCGGGCTATCCTGCTGGAGCGGTTTTAACCTGCTCATTATATAATGATGGAGTTATAAGCAGTAAGGAAGCCGAAAGAATAATGAGCTTCAATTTCTGCGGCGGATGTGCGTTTATAATAAGCGCCGTTGGCAGTATCATTTATAGGAGCGCAACGGCAGGAGTTATCCTGTTTGCCTCCTGCGCTCTTTCTTCCGTTGTTATCGCTCTTTTTCGCTTTCCGTTAAAATCTTTTAAACAAAAAGAGAAGGCTTCAAACTCAGTAAATTTGAGCAATGCGCTCTGCGCTGCAACGGAAAGCGCAGTTAAAAGCATAGCGGTTATGAGCGCATACATCATTTTGTTTTCGGCGTTGCTCGGCATTATTACCATTCCAAAATGGGCAACTCCCCTAATTGAAATAACAAACGGCATATGCGACAGCAAAACACTTATTACCCTGCCCTTTTGTGCATTCTTTTTGAGCTTTGGCGGACTTTGCATACACTTTCAGCTTCTCCCCTTTCTCAACAAGATGAAAATCAAATATTATGTTTTTCTGTTCTACCGTTTGCTCGGAGCAAGCCTTTCATTTTTTATATGCAAAATAATAATGCTGTTTTTCCCGAATACCGAGCTTGCCTCCGCCTCGCTTTCGCAGACAGTTACCTTTGAAGCAAGCAAGCTTGGAAGCGGACTCAGTATGATTATGATAATCGGCTGTGCGGTTGTTGTTTTTGATTTGGAAAACCGAAAGCAAAGTTTATTGCATAATGCATAATGCAAAGTTAACAGTATTGAATTAACTGATTATATATGGTAAAATTATTATATTAATATAAGAGGTTAATTATATGAAAAGGATAATCAGTTTAAGCAGTTGTTTGCTTGCAATTCTGCTTCTTTTTTGTTCCTGCTCCTTCAGTTTTACGGGGCTTACGGACAGCGCAATCAGCCTTGATGAAATCCCCGAATTTTCGAACGAAGCATATGTTGAAATCAACGGCAATATTCCCGAATTTAAAGAAAGCGAGTTAAAGACTCATTCCTATGAAAGCTACGGCAAGCTTGATTCCCTAGGACGCTGCTCAACTTGCAAAGCATGCATCGGTCTTGATTTGATGCCGACTGAAAAGCGAGGCGCTATCGGAGAGATTAAGCCAACAGGATGGCACAGTGATAAATACAATAATGTTGACGGGCATTATCTATATAACCGCTGTCATTTAATCGGATATCAGCTAACTGCCGAAAATGCAAACGAAAGAAATCTTATAACAGGCACGAGATATCTGAATGTAGACGGAATGCTCCCCTTTGAAAACGATGTTGCAGATTATATTAAAGATACGGGCAACCACGTTTTATATGAGGTTACTCCTGTTTTTAAGGATAGCGAGCTCGTTGCCCGTGGAGTTCACATACAGGCGCAAAGCATTGAGGACGGCGGGCGTGGAGTAAAATTCAACGTTTATTGCTACAACGCCCAACCCGGTATCAAAATTGATTATCAGACGGGAGAAAACGAAGCTATAGATATCAGCAATGTTTTCGACGATGGCTCCCAGACTCAAACCTATATCCTCAACATCTCTTCAAAAAAATTCCATAAGCCAAACTGCGAGGCTATTCAAAATATGAGTGAGAAGAATAAAAAGCAGTATTCGGGCACCCGCCAGAGTCTTATAAATAACGGCTATCAGCCATGCGGATATTGCAATCCATAGGTAATACATAAAAAACACACAGGATTTCCTGTGTGTTTTTCTTTACCAATATTTAGAAATAATGCTCTTCTTTTCTTTATCTGAAAGCGAGTCAAAATATTCTTTTAAGAGCTTCAGCGAATCCATCTCCGCTTTGTTATACGCCCTGAAGTCATTTTTATCTGCGCCTATACAAAGGCTCTTTTCATCATCATTCAGATATAAATCGCTATAATAGAAAATCTTCTTTGCAACATTTTCTTTAGCTTCCTTGGCAATCTTTTCATCCTTGCTTTCCGTAAGCTTAACAAGGGAAGGAACGGCGCTGTCGCTCATCAGCGAGATAGCCTGAATATCAAGCTTTTCAAGCTTGCCCGATGAATATGCTTCAATATTATAATCGGCGCATATTCTGTCAACATCGGCAAAGGTAAGCGCTATAAAGATAACTGCGCAGATAATAATTATAGGCTGCATATATTTAACCCTTGGCGCATAAATATGGAGAATAAAGAACGCAATAACAACAAGCATCATCAGCATAAATGCGCATACCAGAACTCTGTTTACCGAAAGCCCATAGGTAGAAATATTCAGCCTCATTTTCTGCATTGCAATAATAACGAGCAAAACCGAAAAAAGCGAAATAAACAGCGAAAGCAGCTTGATTGCAACAGGCAGCTTTTTATTTTTGCGCTCACTCAGTATTGAAACAGCTGAAATCAGCGCAATATTTATAAAGCAGATTGCGCACATCTCATAAAAGCCCCTTCTTGCAAAGGCGCTTGCGGTATGGGTATATCCATCGGGAAGAATACCCTTGAATGCGCTGAAAAAGTACGCAAGCTGTGAAAAAAGATAAACAAGATATGTTATTGAAATAACGCTCAAAAATGAGGTGCAGGCTGTTGACGAAAGCTTTTTAGTGCTCTGATTTTTAGCTTTTTCATTCCCGCTATCACGCTTCCTGTTAAAGAGATAGGAATAGAAAAACGGCAGAATAACAAGCGCTATTGCTATTTCAAGCAGGTATATTCCTATGTTATCAATTACCGATTCAATAAGTCCTTCAAATGCTGCGTCGCCGCTTACAAGCAGAGGAATAACAACAAGCAAAACGGGAAGCGAAAGCAGTATTCCGAGCAATGCGCCGAAGGATTTTTTGTTTTCCTTTGCGCCCTCCTTGATTGAGCCGAAGACCTCGCCGATTTTATCAAACGGAGTAATTAGCGTTTTCAAAAAGAGATTAACAAGCATTTTATAACTGCCTGCAAGCTTACCTAAACCGCCGCTTATGCCAAGGCAGTATATTGCAAATAAAAAGCCGATAATCAAAGACGAAACGGGTTTGATAAATGAATTATCAAAGAGCGTGTTGCCAACGCTCAGAACAAGTGAAAGCGCACCGCAAGTTATCGCAAACGCCTTGCCCTTTGCATCTTTTTTATAGATAAACACACTTGATATTGCAAAAATCACAGCATAAGAAATTGTAAATCCGAGCGAAAAGCCGTGAAACAGCGCAAAATCAACGAATATGAACAGCCCCGCCATAACAATGAAAATAAAGCTGTTTTCTTTTTTGGAAAGCGGAGTGTATTCTTTTTTCAGCGGCATAGTATACGGAACGAAATACGCTCCCTGATTACCGATACACGGGGTCTTACCCCCTGTGTCGGCTTGGTTTTGGTTATTATATAAATTGTTGTCCACAACTAATCCTCCCTGTATCCAATTATATCGGCAGGCTGGCAATCAAGCTCCTTGCATATTGCATCAAGCGTTGAAAAGCGAATCGCCCTTGCCTTACCTGTTTTAAGAATTGAAAGATTTGCCTGAGTGATGCCGATTTTGTTTGCAAGCTCAAGCGAACTCATCTTTCGTTTTGCAAGCATAACATCTAAATTAATAACTATCATTTATACCACCAGATCATTATCTTCCTTAATTTCAATAGCCTTCTTGATTACATTTGCGATAACTCTTATAACAAGCGCCATAAACGCCTCGCCCATCGCAAGAAGTATAACCG
>CAMYWU010000160.1 GCA_947302895.1 uncultured Clostridia bacterium
TCTCCGTGTTTGTAAGTTGTTTGCCGTTGAACACAAGGAACCGTCCCCTGTGTTCCTTAACGCCAAAATTATACCATGATTTTTTGCGTTGGGACATATAGCTATCCTTTGTTTCAGTATAAAATGAATTACAATAAAGGAATTTCCCAATTAATGTTATTGAGATTTCTTCCGTCATAAATATAGTCTTTAGGGGGAGAAATTGGTTTAACAGTATATTCTATATTGTGCAATTTGCACCAATTAATTAGTATTTCAATAATTATTAATTCAGTTTTATACCATTCCGAAATACCTATACCGTTTGCATCAATAAAACATCTATATCTATAATAGGCTTCTTCCTCACATTTGGATTCATTAAAATACTCTTTAACCGAAGCGTTATTTAAATCCTCTATTAGTGATTTGTATCTAGAATTACCAATATGTTGCGGGAGTTTTATGAATCGACCGAACGTATCAGTCGACAATCTTTCTTTATCCCGTTCACTAAGTTCATGGTATTGTCCAAAAAGTTTATTTTTTCGCTTATCCCAATAATAAAAGTAGTCTACATGATTGTATTCTTCATATGAGCAAATACATAGTGGAATGAGTTCATTCACAATTATTCTCTTTTTTTTAAACAAAACTGAACACCCTCTCTCTATATGTTCAACTTGTATTTGGCTCCACAAAACACAGGGGACGGTTCTCCGTGTTTGTAAGTTGTTTGCCGTTGAACACAAGGAACCGTCCCCTGTGTTCCTACCCCTGTGTTATAACTACACACCTTTCAAAACAAGTAAATACAAAGTTTCAATTCCTTGTTTTGTATAAATTTTAAATTCGGTTACAATAGGACTTAGAGATTCATATTTTTTTATATCCTTTTTGTTTTCAAGAACAATAAAACAATAATCATCTATTATATTTTTAGTTTCAAGTCTCTTTAATTCAATGTGATTTTCTAAATGACTAACTCTGTATTTTGCAACACCGTTTTCATATTTCTTATCTAGCACAAAAAGCCAAGAAGTATACTTATCACCGGAAACAAAAAACTCAATATAATTGCTTTCATTTTCAATAGAATATATATGCGTTCCATATTTGTATGTCTCTTTGTTTTCTTGCATTGATATCGTCTGTAAATCCAACGCTTCCAAAATTGATTCGCTAGGTGATAAATAATATGAATACTTATTTGAAGGCTTATTGCTAATTAAAGCATTATTTACTAATGTTATCAATGCAAACTGTTTTATAAGTATACCTATTAAAATAATCAAACAAATTGATACCAATATTTTTATTGTTTTATTGTGTTTTGTATTCATATAAACAGCCCTCCAACAGCAAAAGCTTCTTCCGCTATAGCAACAGCTAGCAATATTGCATATATCATAGAATAAGTTATAACAGGTGCTACCGCAAATGCAGTAGGTTCAGACGGATAACTGATTTCAAAATCTTCTGATAATTCGGCAAACATAAAACACAGGGGACGGTTCTCCGTGTTTGTAAGTTGTTTGCCGTTGAACACAAGGAACCGTCCCCTGTGTTCCTATAGTTTATATAACCGAGCGCAGCGAGATGCCGAGAACTTGCAACTCGCAACGCACAACTCAAAACTGAAAAATAAGCAGGTATTGCTTATTTTTTCTTTGCTTTTTTGGCTTCAAGCTCGGCTTTTTCGGCAGCGATTGCTCTTTCACGTTCTTCCTCTGCCTCTTTTTCCTCTCTTTCAGCCTCGGCTTTTGCCTCGTCGTAGAGTGCGGCGATTTCATCGAACTTTGAATAGTTTTCGTATTGCTTCAAGAATTTTTCAGCGTCATTGAGCGGCTTTGCAGCTCTGCCGAATTTAGCAAATTCATCCATAAGCGCCTTAGCGTCCTTCTGAACAGCCTTCTTCTCTTTGATAAGCTCCTTAGCCCTTGCTTTATCGCCAGCCTGATTTGCTTCATAAATAGCCTCGTCAAGCTCATCCTCTTTATCAAAGAGGGCGGTGAGGGCTGCCATATCGGGCTTTATGAACTTATAAACTGAGCCATAGTATTTATCGTGAGCCCTTTTAGCTGAGCGCTTGCTTTTTGCAAAATCTTTTCTGAAACGGCGGTACTGTCTTTCTTCCTTTGTTGTTTTCGGAAGAGCGTCGGCAGCCGCGATTTCCTCTTTAACGCCTTCAGCGTTGATTGAGTTGATGAAATCAAGATTCTGAGAGAGCATTTGTCTGTAAACCTCTATCTGATACTTGCCGAGGTCGCTGTCGAATTTATCAAGCTCCTCGCAAACGAATTTTGAAATCTCAATTTCTTCGTTGAAGGCGAGCGCTTCTCTGTATGCCTTTTTGGCTTCCTTGCGCTCGGATTTAGGAGCGTTTCTGTAATCGTCTTTGCTAACCTGCTTAGGCTCGGCAACAGCCATTTCTCTTGCGTTTTCAACAAGGTCGATAGCTTCAACAAGCTGGCGGTTTTTAAGCGCACCGTTTGCATAGTCCTCAAAGAGAGCACGAACCTGTAAAACACGGATAACGCTCTTCTGCTTCTTCTCATCAAAGTCGTAGAAGAAATAGGGAACAACGTTGAGGAAGGCGCCGACTGCAGCCATTATAATCAGGGCAGGAAGGAATTTATAAAGCAAGCCATCCTGACCGTTTGTTATATCAAGAATATCAAAGGGTTTTTCATATCCGTTGCCTTCAAATATTCCGAATTTTTCCTGAATTGCAGGAAGAACAGCGGAGGTTGCAAGGGTAACAACATTTCCGATTGTTGCAACTGCGGCAAACATACCGTCGATTCTTTCGCCCGATTTATATTGCTGGAAATCACGTATATCCGCCTGAATTGCAGGGGTTGTTATCTGCTCAACAGAGCCGAAAAGATAGTTTGCCCAAACGCATGCAACGAGCCACCAGAACGAGCGAACGTTAACAATCATCAGAAGAATGCAAACAACGTTGGCAAGATTAACGGTTATCAAAACCCTTTTCTTGCCGAATTTCTTGACGAAAAACGGAGCAAAAAGCATTCCCCAGAGCGATGCGTTGCCGATAACCGTCCAGGCAAGAGCATACATATTTCCGTCAACCGTATGTCCGTAGCTCTGGTTATAAAGAAGGATGTTTGCATATGCAAGCTCAAGGAAACCAAGCCAGCCTGCAAGTGCGATAATCCAGAAATATTTGTTTTTGGCAACCTCTTTGAGAGAATCCATAAAGGAAATCTGAATTGTGTGGGTTTTTGCCTGAACAATTTTTTCCCTTGTGTTTGCGAAAACAACAATTGTAAGCGCAATACCAACAACTGCGTAAATTGGATATGTAATTCTGTAAACAATAAGATTTGTCTGATTATTATCTGCAAAATATTTTGCAATAACGGGATTGAGGATGTTCATAATTGAAGGCGCAAGCGAATAAACAACCGCTTTAACCGCAAGAACATCGGTTCGCTCCTGAGTGTTCGGCGAAAGAACGTGAATAAGATTTTCGTATGCATCTCTGAAGAAATTAAAGAAGAAATGCAGCGCAAGGTTGCAGATGAAAACAACGGCAACCTTTATCCAGTATCCCTTATCGTAGCCAAATATTTTTCCCGGGAACAGGTGGTACATCTGCTCATATGGGAACCAGACGTAAATCAGCGCAATAAGCGCAGTCGGAATACCCATTGAAAGCAGATACGGTCGGTATTTACCGCCCTTGCCTCGCGTGTTATCAACCATATTTGCCCTGACCGCCGTCAGCGGAATGTTGAGAATGGTTGCAATAAGATAGATAACGTAAGAATGCATCGGACCGACGCCTATGGCGTTTGCAACAATGATATTTGTTGTGCTGACTATAAGCGTTGAGCCAAGCTGAATGATGAAGTATGCGCCGATACCGCCGAAAGCATATGCAGCAACCTCTTTGATTGGCATATATTTGCCCTTGGGAGGCTCTTTCCAGTAGTATCGAACATTGTCCATCAGACCTCTTGCCTTTGCGGCAAAACCCTTTCCAGCCATATAATCTCCCCTATATTAAAACTTCACCTTCTATATTATCACAAATAGCGTTGTTATTCAATGATTATTATAAATTGTGATTTATCGGGGATGTAGCGTTACAATAGATGTGAGACTGAAAAGTAAAAAAGGTATAGAAAAAGCG
>CAMYWU010000161.1 GCA_947302895.1 uncultured Clostridia bacterium
ATTAAATTCATCTTTATCATAATCCTCGGGAAGCGAAGTCCATCCAAGAAAATCATTTCCTTCGCCAGACTTATTTTCAAGTGTTTTAAGCGCCTCAACAGCCTTAGCATTAATGCTGTTAAGCTCGCTGTCATTTACAAGAGAAGCATATTTATAATTAAACTTTATAGCCATTTATTATTCTCCCTTTTTAAATTAGATTATAATAATACAACATATTGTTTAAAAAATCAACAAAAAATCTATATTTTGCCTATCAAATCAAAAAAGATGGATTTTAGGGTTATTTTTGATATGCTGTTTGGGGATACAAGGGGTATTGAACCAATCTTTTTACCGTCGCTTATAATATCAATATTTCCGAGTTCGTCATCTTTTTCAATCGGTGCGCTGATGCTTTTTTTGATGTTGTATTTATATTCAACCTTTTTACTTCCTTTTTTTAACACAATCTTTTTATTGTCTGAAACAACGGGCTTAATTTCCTTAAACACTCCCCCGTTCACCATAATTGGTGTTAATCTGTCGGAATCAATAAGAGGAGTTATAGCTTCATAATTTGCAAATCCCCAATCAAGCAGATAACGGGCAGTATTGAATCTGTTATCGCTTGTATCGCTCTTTAAAACAACTGCAACAAGATTTAAATCCTCTCTTGTGGCTGTTGCAGCAATACAGAAGCCTGCATTTGAGGTTGTTCCTGTTTTCAGCCCTGTTATGCCTTCATAAGTATTAACAAGCTTATTTGTATTATTAAGCTCTGTTTCGCCGTTTCTTAAAGAATCAAGCCAGATTGTTGAATACTTCTTTATAAGCTCATGCTTCATTACTTCGCCCGAAATAAGCGCAAGGTCATATGCGCAGGAATAATGATTGCTGACTGTATCATCAAGACCGTTCGAGTTTTCAAAATTTGTGTTCTCACATCCAAGCTCTTTTGCCCTTTCGTTCATAAGCTTAACAAAGCCCTCGCTTGAACCGCCAACATATTCGGCAAGAGCTGTGCATGCATCATTTGCGCTTGCAACAACCACGGCTTTTAAAAGCTCTTCAACGCTCATTGTTTCTCCGACTTCAAGCCATATCTGAGAACCGCCCATAGAAACAGCATTTTGTGAAGCTTTAACCTTATCATCAAGCTTAATATCCTCCCGGTCGATTGCTTCAAGTACAAGAAGTATTGTCATAATCTTTGTAACTGATGCAGGAGATAGATGCTCAAGCTCGTTTTTCTTATACAACACCTCGTTATTATCCATACACATTAAAACAACAGCCTGAGCCTGAATTTTTTCCTCCTTAGCAAACGCATAGTGAGGAAAGCAAAAAGCTATTGCCATGCAAATAATTATTGTTAAAATTTTTCTCATATTATCACCAATTATTAATATTCTTTTTTTATTGTAATAATGAATGATATTTGATATAATATGAAAAAATTCTCAGGAGGGATTATATGAAGGCTGCATTTTATACGCTTGGATGCAAGGTTAACCAGTATGAAACTGAATATATGGCAGAGCTTTTAAAAGCCGCAGGCTTTGAAATAGTTCCCTCAAATGAAGAAGCGGATTATTATATTGTTAATTCCTGCACGGTTACTGCAACAGCGGACCAGAAAACACGGCAGAATGTTCGCAAATTCAAAAGAAAGCATCCAAATTCAACCGTTATTCTTACAGGATGTATGCCCCAGGCTTTTCCCGAAAATGCCAAGGAGCTTATTGAAGCTGATATTGTTCTCAGCAATAAAAACAATGCCGATATTCTTGAGCTTATCAATAATTACAATACAAACAGAAACCGTTTAATCTACATAAATAAGCACAGTAAAAATGATTCATTCGATAAATGTTCGATTAACTCCTTTTCCGAAAGAATACGTGCATTTGTTAAGATTGAAGATGGGTGCGACAGATATTGCTCTTATTGCATTATTCCAATGTCCCGTGGCTTTGTTCGCTCCAAGGATATCAACGATTTAAAGGAAGAAGTTCAAAACCTTGCTGCTAACGGAATTAAGGAAATTGTTTTAGTCGGTATTAATCTTTCTTCCTATGGTAAGGGCTGTGATTACAATTTAGTTGACGCAGTAAGGGTTTGTTCAGAAATAGAAGGAATAAAAAGAGTTCGTCTCGGCTCTCTTGAACCCGACCATATTACTGATGATGTTATAAGAGGTCTTAGCGAGTGTGATAAACTCTGCGAACAATTCCATCTTTCGCTCCAGAGCGGCTGCGATAAAACACTTAAAGAAATGAACCGCCACTATACTGCCGCTGAATATAGAGAGCTTTGCGTTAAACTAAGGTCTAATTTCAAAAATGCAACGCTTACAACCGATGTTATGGTTGGTTTCAATAACGAATGCAAAGAGGATTTTGAAGAATCTCTTAAATTCGTTAAGGATATAGCCTTTGAAAAAGTTCATACCTTCCCCTATTCCGAAAGAAAAGGAACGATTGCTTCTAAAAAGGGAGATAGTGTTACTAAAGAGGAGAAAGAGCGAAGAGCTTCGATTATGATTGAAGAAACCGATAAAATAAGAAAGCAATACTGCGATTCTTTAATCGGTACGAATTATTTTATACTATTTGAAAATCAAATTTCAGACGGTATTTATCAGGGTTATACAAGAAATTATATTCCCGTTCGTGTTAATTCGGACAGAAATCTTATCGGAGAAGAGCTTGAAGTTAAGATAGAGAAATATGATTTTAGTTCGGATGTGTGCTTTGGATTGCTTTTATAAGATTATCAACCTCATTCTTTTTCTTTTCATCAAACAGGGATGAATACGAGAATATATAAAAACCTTTAATATTATCAATTTTTGCAAGGTAGTTTATCTGCCTTGCAATTATATTTTTATTGTTTTTAAACTCATTTATTGCGGTTTTATCGTTTTGCGCTGCATATTTATCTTCTTCACCGGCTTTATAAAGCGCAAGACCGATATATAGCTTTTTATTGCTTATCTCAACCCATTTCTTAACCGTGAACATAAATGGCTGATAAACGTTTTTAAAACCAAAATAAACCTGGGGGCAAATGTAATCTCCAAAAGAGTTATCCCCTGCCCAGCTTTCAACATCGGCAAACAAGTTGTTATAATTATTTTCAATACTTGAAGCCGGGCTTATGCCAAATTCAATACTTTTATTTATTTCTTTAATCGCTTTATTTACGCCTTTTATCATATTGCTGACACATTCCCGCCTGTAATCGGAAAGGCTCAGTTTACCGCCTTTATCCTTATAATTTTTATATTCAAGACTGTCAATCTTCTCATCTTTTGAGGGATAGAAATAATCATCAAAATGTATACCCGAAATATCGTAGTTTTCTATGATTTCCTTTACACCGTTTATAATTAAATTATTAACCTCACTTGATGCAGGATTGAAATAAATACCGCTGTCGCATACATAAACATTTGAATTTTTCTTCTTGTCATTAAGCCAGATTTTTGCAGGGTTTTTATCGCTGAGATTCTGTGGATTATTATCAAAACTGACTCTATAAGGATTAATCCAAGCTTCAATCATCAAATTATTTTCCTTTGCAGCAGAGCAAAGAATTTCTAATACATCATATTTCAGCTCACTTCCCTCTTTTCCGAAGCAATATTTGCTAACCGGAAAATAAGAAGAGTTATAGAATGCATCTGCAAATGCCCTAACCTGAACGCATACCGTATTAAACCCCATATCATAAAGCTTTTTAAATGAAGATGATGCCTTCTTTTTAAATTCAGCTTCGTTTAAGTTACCAATCATCTTTTGCAGCTCATAGTATGCAATCCATACGCCTTTAATATAATCGCTTTTTTCTTTTTCAATAAAGGGCTGAATAGTAGTTTTATTATCACTTATTTTAGAATTTGAACATGAACAAAGGATAAAGCTGATTGATAAAATGAGTATTATTATTTTTTTCACTTGAACACATCCGTTTTATGTAGTAAAATGGTTTTATAAAACAATCGAGGTTTAATTATGAAATATAAATTCGGAAACTCAATCAAGGTTAAGGAAAACGGTTTAACAAACGAGCTCACCTGCCCTAATT
>CAMYWU010000162.1 GCA_947302895.1 uncultured Clostridia bacterium
ATTTATAGATAAAATACGCCGCAATATTCTCATTTGCAAGCGAATTTTCAATTCTTTTAAGTTTGAAATTATCAACCCTTTCCCTGTATTCAGGGTTGATAAGCTCGGGGTTTTTCAGCACCTCTTCAAAGCCGATTTCCTCCCCGCCCTCTTCATAATCTTCAACTTCCTTTTGCAGCTCTTTTGCAAAACCCAAAAGCTCGCAAAGCCTTTTGTCAAGCGGTTTTTCGGCATTTTGGATTATTTCAAAAGCCCGTGTTCTTGCCTGCTTAAGCTTGATGAAAAGCTCAGCATCAATATCATTTATAGTCGGCAAATCAGAGTTAATTTCCGAGTCGAAAGCAAGGCTTTCATCGCTGTTATAAATCATCTCTGCTGCAACGGGACAGGAGAAGGAAATACCAATCTCTCTTGTGCCTCCGAAGTCATAAATAAACCTTGGAAAAATGCGGCAGGTTACGGGAGTATGCTCTCCCCCGATTGCAATATGCATATCGCAGAGATTCTCTTCATTCAGAAACGGACAGCGTTTTTTAGGGGCAAGTCTGAAAATAACATTATCAAACTCATCCTTATCAAGAACGCTGTTTATTCTCTGTTTAATTTCAAGAGAATCGGGCAGAGTTTTATAGTATTCAAGCGATTTTTCATCGGCATCAACCTCCCAACCCTGGCAACAGGAATCGGGGCAATCGCCTGCAATACATTTGAAATTTTTATAGTATTTTGGTGTTACAATTATCATATTTTACCGTTTTTCAGCGCTGATGCAAGCTGTGCATTTTTATATTTTGAATCGTTTGAAACATCTTCAATAACAGTTATTTCCTCGGGAATAAAGTATTCATCCTCTTCGCTTTCAAGCTCAATTTCAAGGACTGCTTTATCCTTCCAGAAAGGATAAACATCAAGCTCCATTATCTTGTTTTTATAAAGAAAAACATATCTGGTTTTATATACGGGAGCCTTCTTGGGGTCGGCATCGGACTTACAGTTTTCGTATTCCTCGGCGCTAAGCTCACGCTCGTATTCATAGCATTTTGAGCCGTTTATGCGAACCTTTACCGTTTCAATATATACAGTATTTTCGCCGTTTTTGCGCTTTCTTATGCGGCGTGAGCCCGTTTCAGAGAGAAGATAAATCTGCTCTATTTCATATTCTGTTACGCTGTATTTTTGAATAATTAAATTGAGCTTGGGATACTCAATTAAGAATTTCTTCTCAAGCTCAATTTGCATTTTCATATCATTCATAACTTAAAATAATTGATATACAATTTATTTATTAATCAAATTCCCCAAAGAATGTTTTAAATAATCAATTGACTCTTTACGGAATACATCAAGTTTCTTATCAACCTTGCTCCAATCAATTTCTGCATCGGTAATTTTGTTATAATCATCATTAATTACTCTTTTTTTCAAGTCGAGAGTATTTAATAAATCTTCAAGCTTAAAATTCTGTTCTTTTCTGAAAGCAACATAAAACTTTTTGTGAAAAAGAATAGAAAATACCGCTGTATGAAAAGAATTTGTTACAACATATTCTGCATTTTTTATTCTTTCAATAAATTCAAGCGGTCCGTCAGAATATGTATTTACTGTGTTGTTTTCGTCAATATTATCTACATCACAGTAGTACTTAATAGTCAAATCATTATCTTTAGCAATTTTTTTTGCAAATTTAATTGCACGTTTTGATGGTCCAAGAAGATTAATATATACGTATCCGCCGTTTTCATTAGGAGTTTCTTTGATAAAGTCAAATTCATCTCTTGTATATAAAAGAACGGGATCACAGCAATACGAAACAGGTTTAGCGGTCAATCCGGATAGAAACAGCTGAGAATCTTTTTCTCTGGTAGACAAAAAATCAAAATTTTTAATGCCGTTTTCATAGTGTTTTTTGCAATCTTCAAGAGTTTTAATATCATTAGTTGCAATTGAAGCTGCATATGAAAGCTTAATAATATCTTTGTCAGAATTCTTCATACAACCCAAAAAATATACATCAGAAAATTTTGAGACAAATGAAGGACGAAAAACAATATCACTTCCTACAATAATAGCATTAAGATTTTCAACATATTGTTTAAACGGCAGAATTCTGTTAGTTTTCAAGCAAATATTAAGGTATTTATCATTAAACTCCTGAAAATTATTTTTTCTTTCCTGTCTCTGTGCTTCAGTAATATTACTCCTTGAATTAGTTCGCTTTTCTCTCAGTTTTGTTCTGATATAGCTATTAGCGCGTCTGAGAATAACAAACGGATTAAACTCTTCCGAAGCTGACCATGATTCTTCGCCCTGGTATTCAATAATACCAACCTCTGAATTCTCGCCCAGCAATTGATGAATCTTGTTCTGAAGCGCCCAGGCAACAATTCTTGCACCGTAGTTTTCTGTATATGATAAGCACAGAATAGCTGCTCTGACTTTATCGTCACTTGCATCATTTGTATCATTATCTTTTAGCGGACAAACTCTTATACACTGTTTACATCCAATACACAAATCGCTGTCTATAACAGGATATAAAAAACCTTCTTCGTTTTCAACAAGTTTTATTGCACGCTTAGGACATATCGCCATACAAGCGCTGCAACCGCAGCACTCACTTTCAAGTTCGTAAAGCTTAATATTATTCATCATTACCTCACCAATATTTTTTTAGCTAAAGAAACTAACGGGTTGCCAATTGAATATTTTCTTACAATTCCTTCAAAGCCGTGTTTTTTATAATAATCCCAGAAAACTTCTTTATTATTTGTGTAAATGTACGGTGTATTAAGTGATTTCTGATTAACATCATCAAGCTTAACCCGCTTGGCTTCTATCATATTTTTATCAACAATTAAATCAAAATAACGCATTCCTTTTTCAGAGCTGACCAATATTAAAGATACGCCCTTATTATCATTAAAATCTTTGTCAATTGAATCAATTCCCCAAAAATCAGCAAGTGTTAAATCAGCAACTCTTTGTTGTTTTGAAGTATATTTACACTCATGGCAAGAACGTCTTAAAGCATAATTTTTATAGAAAATATTTGTATATATATGTGAGTTGATTTTTTTGTCTTTAAATTCAAGCGTTTCAACATGGTCCTTCCATCCAAAATCACGCTTATTCCTGAATTCGGCATCAATAATTTTACCGTGCTTTTTTTCCTGATAATTCAGATAATCACGCCACAATTTAGGACTTGGAACACCATGGCATACCAAATCCATTGTTAACAGTTTTTCTGCAGATACATTTGAAAGATCCAAAAAATGAATTAATCCATCCACCTGACAAGGTGTACCTGAAAATAGAACTTCGAGTCCATTATTAAGATCATTTTTTACACTTAAAAATGAATCTCCAATATCACTTTGAACATATTTTGACTTTCTGAATTCATTACGTTGCTGAGGTGTAGTTGCTCTTTTATGAACAGCTGCAAAGTTTTCATCAAGCGCGCAACCGTAAACAACACCACCGTTATCTAGTATGATATCACTGACAGCTGTAAAAACACCTCCGGAGCGGGAAGCCATCCTTATTTCTAAATCCTTGTGTTTACAAGCATATGCTTCAGGGGTCTCGTTTGTAAAACGCATTACGCATAATACTAACCATCATTCTTGCCGCCTTATAAACATCTCCGCAGCCGAGAGTGATAACCAAATCTCCGTCCTGAGCATTTTTGCAGACATAATCCGCAATATCCTTAAGGCTGTCTATCTGAACACTTCCGGGAATTTTATCTGCAAGGTCGCTTGCTTTAATTCCTATGGTGTTTACCTCTCTTGAGCCCATAATTTCGCTTATAACGCATTTATCCGCAATTGATAAAACCTTTGCAAAATCATCAAGCAAAAGCGAGGTTCTTGAATATGTGAAGGGCTGGTGCACCGCCCATACATTTTTATATCCCATTTTCTTTGCTGCCCGGAGAGTTGCTGCAAGTTCCGCAGGATGGTGGGCGTAGTCGTCCGCGACGGTAACACCATTGAAGGAGCCAAGGAATTCAAACCTTCTTCCGGCACCGGTAAAACTCTGAAG
>CAMYWU010000163.1 GCA_947302895.1 uncultured Clostridia bacterium
AGTGAAGTTATTTCAGCTTTCCTCGAGTTTATAACAGATTCATCAACTCATTTCGATTTCGGCTACGGCGGATATGATGAAAGCGATAAGAGCCTTGATATGTGGCTTGATGATATTCGTATCTATTCAAAGCCTTTAACACAGGTTGAAATCAATAATATGTATACTGATGAGTTTACCGATGCTAAGAATGCGGGCGTTGACTATATGAGCTCAACATCTCACGACCCGACTAACGTAACCGTTTACACTCTCGGTGCAAATTCACTTAACGGAAAAGCTTATTCCGGAACTAAGGGCGAGGATGATAAAGTTGGTCAGGAGTTTATCGACTACTATGGAATTGACCCTTCAACCTGCACAAAGGAATATTATTCATTCGGTACGGGACTTACGGTTTATCATTCATATGATAACCTTAACTGGACCTGCGTAGGCGACAGCGAGGGCAGATTTGCTTATCAGAATCAGGAGCTTTTTGTAAGTGCAAGCGGTCAGGCTCAGCCTTACTATACAACGCTTGCAACACCTCTTGCTCACGCAGCTCAGGGTCAGTCAATAAACGGCAGTGAGGTTCGAGAAGGCGCAGCAGGTAAGCTTGTATGGGCTCCCCACGTTTGCTATAACTTAACAACTGACGAGTGGATGTACTACGGTTCAACCTCTGCATGGAACTCAAATTACAGCACAGTATTCCTTCTTACTTCGGATTATGTTGACCACGGTTATAAGTATCAGCAAATGATTGTTAAGACCTCTGCAGGTCAGTCTACAAATGCAATCGATTCCTGCGTTTACTACGGACATAATGCTGACGGAAGTATTGATAAATCAAAGCTCTACTGCTTATACGGCTCCTGGGGTGATATAATGGTTAAAACCCTCGCTGCTAACGGCAGAAGAGCCGATGAAGATGGTGAGGACGATCTCGGAACTCTTCTTTCCGTAGCTCACGGCGGCGGTGAAGGCGGTTATATGAGCTATAAAGACGGTTATTACTACTACTTCATCACTCCCGAAGCTAACGGCTGGGCTCAGGCAGGCGGTAACTACCACTTAAGAGTTTTCCGTTCCGAAAACCCGACAAGCGGTTTTGTATCAGTTGCAGGAACATATGCAAACAAAACTGCTGATCCTCACGGAAACGCAATGCTCACAGCATATGATAACTCAACAGTTGATTATAAATACACATCAACCGGACACACCTCGTTCTATGAGGCTTACAACACCTACGGCGAAAAGATTTATATCAATGCAGCTCACACAAGAGAGTATTCGCACAATTCAAAGCCTGTTGAAGACGGTGCACTTGCAACCCGTCAGATATGGCTTGTAGGTAATGTTGCAATCCAGAATCCTGTTGCATTCACAACGGACGGCTGGCCTGTATTGTTCCCGAAACTTTATGACGACAGATTCTCACTTCATTATAAGGGTGAGGATTACGATGAAAGAAACTATTTCACCGCATATGATATCGACGGTGTTTATGCTTCTAACCAGACAACAACAAACGGTGTTGTTTCAAACGAAGAAATCTATAAGATTTTTGCAATTAACAGTAAATCAGGTGTTATTGTTGATGAAAACACAATAACAACCCACACCTTCTATCTTGAGCATACGGACAATCAGACATACATTCATCTTAAAAATAACGACGGTTCTGATTTTGCTGAGGGTGTTATTGCAAATCAAGGAACAGAGGGCTCTGCAGTTCCAATGTTCAGTTTCCTTATTGAAAGCGGTTCCAGCGCTGCATACCACGTTTGGGGTGTTAAAAACGGTGAAAACCCAACTACGGAAGAAATTCAGGAAGCTCTTGAAGCTCCAATCAGCACCTATACAACGGTAAATGGCACTGCATACTATCAGGGCTCTGTTGCAACAAACGGATATAATAATGTTGCATATTGTTCGACCTCAACCGTTCAGGGCGGAAAACTTGATAAGTTCTATGAGAATATGTATATGTATCTTCCGACAAAATCTGTTATAGTTTACGACGGAGATAATAACAACAGACCTTCTATTCCCGCAGTATTTTCTAACCAAGCAAACGGAAGTCAGGAACAGCATGTAGCATATGTTTCTTGTACAACGGGTAATCTTGATTTCAAGCAGAACTGGAGCGGAAATACTACAGATGCTGCTGAGTGGCCTGCAAATGTTCTGCAAACAGATGCTTTCGGTTATGATTCAGATCATCAGCTTGAAACTGTAGGTGCATTGAATGATACTTCAAGTACAAGATATTGGTGGAATAAGCTTTATTACACAGGAAGCGGAAACACAAGCTCGTATTACGAAACATTTACTTCACCAGCCTTCCACACAAGAGGTAAGTATAAGAGCACATACGAGGATGGCGACATTCCTGCTCCTGCAGCTACAATTTATGTTATTAACTATAAGCCGATTCTTGATATCTTAAACGGAACAACTCATTTCACTGGCAAGAATTATGGCTACACAGATGTTTATGAAGACGTTTTAGCTAATAAGTATACTCCTTATTCAACAATGCAGTTCTTCAGATCTATGGAGCTTGTTATGGGTGTTAACCCAACAAATCCAAAGTATAATTATGCTTCTGATACGGAAGCTGCTGTTCAGGCATTCTGTACAGATATGCAGCAAGCTCTTGCAGTATTCGGAATTGTTAATCTCGAAAGAAGAGCAGACTTAACCAAGTTTGATACTGCATACGAGAGAGCTGATTCGCTTCTTACAAGTCTTGACGGCAAGATTTCTCAGTATACCGAGGATTCCGTTGTTGCTCTTAAAAACGCTTTAACAGCAACCAATGTTTCAACCTATGCTAATGCAGATGAAGAAACAAGAGCTGATTACGGTTCTGCAGTTCAGACAAATGCGGATAATCTTGCAGATGCAATCAACAATGCATATGAAGGATTAACTATTGCTTCTGTTGACTCAACTGCTTATGATGCAGCTGTTACAACAATCACAAATCTTGACCCCGAAGCATATGATGAAACCTCTTCAATAACTTCTGCAAGAAGCGCTGCGGATGAAGTTAGCACCGATACTGTTTCATACGGAGATTCAACAATAACCTTTGTTACAGAAAAAACACAGGATAATGTTGATGCTGTAACAGATGTTATTATGAACGCTCTTACAGCAAGCGTAAAGCAGTATAGCATTAATGCAGACGAAGCTGATGATTGCGAAATCAGTGCTAACAACGGTGCGTACTACACTGATACAAACAAGGCAACCTACGGAACAAAGATGACCTTCAGATCCGATGATCCAAAGACTGCATGGTTCCTTGAGCTCACAACTGCAACAACTCATAAGCAGCTTGCTTTTGCCGGCAGCGGCGCTAAGTTTGAAACCAAGATTCTCGGTAATGTTAAGGTTAAAGCTGTTTCAAGAACTGACGACCTTGATTGCAGAGTTACAATTGCCCGCAGCTATGATAACGATCCTGATAAAGCTCCGATTGAGTATCTTAACTATTTTGCAAGCGGTTCTGTATTTGAGCTTCCCGATGCTCCTGCACTTGCATACTATACCTTCAAAGGCTACTACATTGGCGATAATAAGATTAATTCTGATAGTGTAACTATCAATGAGGATACCGAAATTACTGCCAAGTATGAAGTTAATAACGATGCAAGCTGTGCAATCAATGCAACAGATATCAATAACAATTCTGTTGGAATCAATTCCTATGAGTACAACGAAAGAGTTGAACTTGCAGGCGGCAGCGGAACATATGCTTGGATTGAAGCAATTGATGAAACCCACTACAGACCGTTCTATATCGGCGAGGATGTTTCCTTCTTTGCAACAGAACCTGCAACTCTTAAAGCTGTAAGCAAAGAAGAGTTTAATGCATTCAAATTCTCTGTTCCGACTATCAACCTCAGACAGAGCGGAGTTATCACAAGCGGAACTAAGACAATATTTAATGCACAGGTTGTTGCAGAGAATATTGAAAATATCCGTGAGTGCGGAATTATTATTGGTGTTGCAAGAGGCGAAAACGGAATTATTCC